>JBKJNG010000008.1:0-5996 GCA_046596065.1 Phnomibacter sp.
CGCCAAGGCCTTCGCCTCCAAAATTGGTGAACGATTTGGTTGGTTTGTTAACACCCGATCAGCAAAGCCATCTTGAGCAAAAACTGGTAGTATACGACGATAGCACTTCTGTTCAAATTGTAGTGGTTATTGTAAATACGCTTGATGATTATGATCCCGTTGATTATGCTGTAAAACTCGGCAGGGATTGGGGTGTAGGAAACAAGAAAACTAACAATGGCGTTGTCTTCCTAATGTCTATGGAAACCGGTAAACGAAAAGTTTTTATAGCGCCGGGCTATGGGTTGGAAGGCGCTATTCCGGACATTACCGCAAAGCAAATAGTTGAAACGGAAATCATTCCCCAGTTTAAGCAGGATAATTATTTCCGTGGTATTGATAATGGTATCGATGCAATTATACAGGCAAGTCGTGGTGAATACAAAGCACCTGAGGGCTATAAAGACCGGGGCGGAAATGGCAAGGGAGGAGGCGGTGGATTTATTTTTATCATAATTCTCGTTGTTATTTTTCTAATAATAGGCCGTGGTGGCGGCGGTCGCGGGCGTGGTGGTGGTATGATGAGCCGGCGTGGATTCGGTGCGCTTCCCTTCCTGCTATTCCCCGGCGGTGGCGGTGGCGGCTGGAGTGGTGGCGGCGGAGGAGGTAGCGGAGGTGGCGGTGGCTTCGGAGGTTTTGGTGGCGGAAGTTTTGGCGGCGGCGGATCGGGCGGCAGCTGGTAGTAGGAAAGTAGTTAGTAATTAATAGCTAGTTATTAGTAGATATTATAGCAGCCCAATACATTTCGGGTAGAAATTATAAAAGCAAATGCCAGTTAGCAGTTTAACCTGCTAACTGGCATTTTGGTTTTTTTGGGCTTTATTAAAACGGTCTCGAACTTGGTTTTGACTTTGGTAATTCTTTCCTTGGCAACTTTTCATCCCGCTGGGCGGCATTAAGAATAAAACTGGCAGCGAGCGTTGAAGCCTGTATCAGATCATCAGCAACAAGGTGATCGTAACTGTCCATATTTGAATGGTGTGTACGGGTGTCATACTCTATTTCATCCTGTATAAATTGAAAACCGGGTACACCCACCGCATCAAAGCTTAAATGATCGGTACCACCGGTGGTACTTACAGTTACCGTTTTAGCTGTGCTATCGCCAAAGTCGTTAAACCATTGTTGAAAAATGGGCATTACCGCTTTATTGCCCTGGCAATAAATGCCACGAATGCGGCCTGTGCCATTATCAAGGTTAAAATAAGTTGAGATCTTTCCGTGTTCTGGCTTCAATTCCATTACCGCAGGATCGGCCAGGTTGTTTTTAACCCAATTGATGCTGCCAAACAAACCCTGTTCTTCGCCACTCCATAATGCAATCCGAATAGTACGTCTGGGTTGAATGCCACTGGCTTTTATAAGCCTAACAGCTTCCATCATCACAGCGCATCCAGCGGCATTATCAGTGGCGCCGGTGCTTCCCTGCCAGCTATCAAGGTGGCCACCAACCATCACAATTTCATCTTTCAGGGAAGGGTCAGTTCCCGGTATTTCCGCCAGTACATTGTACCCCTTCATATCATCGGTGTAAAAGGTGGTACGCACTTCAGCCGCAATTTTTACGGGTACGCCTGCATTTACAAGTCTTTGAATTCTTAGGTATTCATCGGTTGATATGGCAACAATTGCCGGTGGCACTTTGCTGTCTTTTGCATAGGATCCGCCATTTTGAACAAAAATGGTTCCGTCTGTTCCGCGGCCGTTGGCAATTATCAGCGCTGGTTCTTCCAAATTTAAAAGCTCAGTTACTTTTCTTGCCTGCAGAAAAGTCTGCATGCGTTTCATTCTATTACTATCAGGCGTATTTACGGTGCGGGGAGCAGGTGGTTCAGCATTCGCCATTTTCAACAATTCATTTTCATCATACCGGTTACCATCGCCGGTGAAGGAAGGGTGTAAGGTGTCTTTTACAGCTATCATTACAATTTTTCCTTTGAGTTTGCCTTTGTAGTTAGCAACAAAAGATGTGCTGTCGGTAGCAGAAACCAGTATTATTTCTTCTTCCATTTCTCTTTTTCCGGGCGTGCTGCCGGTCCATGCTTTTGGTATGGCAATAATAGGGGTGTAATAAGGTGCAGTCATTGCCAGGTAGCATTTTTCCTGTTGCCAGCCTTTGCCAAAATCACCCCAGGGCTCAAGCCGGGCGTTTTGAAGTCCGTAGGAGGTGAGTTGGCTTTTTGCCCAATTAGCTGCCCTTGTAAAGCCGGGTGAAACGGTAAGCCTCGGTCCGCTTACATCCGTAAGATGAAAGGCAATATCCATAACCTGGCTATGCTTGCTTTCGGCTTTTAACTTTTCGTTGGATACGGCCATTTCAGCGCTTTCGTTTCCATGGCCTCTATCGGCTAACAAAATAAAGGGGCTAAAAAGGCAAAGAATTGATAAGCTTGTTCTCTTCATGAAATCGGGAATTGTTAAGGAATAATGATGTGGTATTTGGACGCTGCTTTGATTTAATGTCGTCGGAATTATTTAAGAAATCGATTCAGTCTTGCTATTGCAAATAATCCGGTGAAAATGTATCTTGATATCAAATTAAAATCCATGCCATTACCACTCACAAAAGCACAGGCTATCAAATGCATAAGCTGGCTAAAAACACACTTCAAGGCCGCCCTTAATGCTGCAGTAGCGGGCACTCCTTTTACAATTGATACGCTATGCGGCATAGCTTGCCAGGAAACAGCCAACGTATGGCTAAGCTGGATAAATAAGAAAACTCCTGATGAAATTTTGGCGTTAGGTGTTTTTGACGCAAGTGGCGAGTTTCCGGGCACGAGGCGAAATGCATTTCCAAAAAACAGGGCAGCTTTTAAGGCAAGATATGGCCCTGCTAATAACAAGCATGCTGGCTAATGAAGCCAATATTAGCCGAAAGGCCAGGGCTTTACCTCCCAGTGATTGGGTAAGGCTATGGCATTTTTCAATACGACCTTCAGCACATTGTAAACGACGAAGCTTTCTTTGTTAACAAGCAATGGCATAGTATGGATGATTGTTTGAAAAAAGTAATGCAGGAACTTAAACTAAAATGGAGCATTAACAAGGATATGTTCAAAACGATCAGGGTATATAATTGAAGCGGACCGAGGGCACAGGAGTACGCCAATAATGTTACCATTTTTATTAGCTACAGTACTGAAGTAGACATTTAGAAACTAATATCTCCATCCATAAAAAAGGATCATAGCTATTACCGGAGAGTATAATACGCCATCTTCTTAATCACTTTTTAAAAACCGAAATATGCAAAAGAATTGGTTTTTGATCGTTCTCTTACTTGTTGCCTGTAAGGTAACTTTTATAACGGGCTATGATCCTATAATTGACGACACTACCACGAAGATGAAGCATGACTTTAATATGATGATGCTTAAACTGGCCCGGGAAGTACAGGACAATGATCCGGCCAACCAGGCATTTGCCAACTACCAGGATTATTACGACAATCTTCAAACCGACTTGCTGATCCTTCGTGACCGGTCTGTTTATACAGGTTTGAAAGGCGATATAGTGAGGCAGCAAATTAAAAATGCCGACAGCCTTCTCACTAATTTTATGGCATTGCACAAGCAAGGATTTGCAGACCGGCCCGGTGACGATAAACGGGATTTTCGCAACGCAGTTAATTCTGCACTCAATTCCATTTCTCAATTGCAGGAAGCCCTGAAAAGCACAGGCAAGGAAAATGAATAACTAATCCATTAAAACAATCACTATGGCAACGCTGGATTTTAACCAAATTCTTAAGGATTGTATTTCCCTGGCAAAACAGGAAGTAGGTAGAAATTGGGCAAAACTTAAGCCCTTTGCTGAACACGAATTTACCCAGTTTGCCGAGAATGCACAATTTCTTGCAGAGCTGAAATTAAAAGGAGTAATTGATGATGATGAGCTGAAAGTAAGGCTGAGGTTTCAGCAGACTGCTTTGAACAATGTGCTGCTGGCTATTAAAGGTATTGGGCTGGTAACGGCTGAGAACGTTGTAAATGGCGTTATTGGAATTTTGGCCACAGCAATAAAAACCGCTTTAAACGTAGTATTACCCATTTGAAATAAATCCGGATCCTTTCATTTTCAATGCTAAAACACATCTTACCTGTGTTTGCAGCATCGGCTTCTGCTGTCTCTTTAAATGGTTGCCAGTTTTGGCCTAACTCACCTACATTTGCGGCCTAATTTTTAGAGGTATCCTACAATTATGATCAGTGCAAAAAATGTAACGCTCGCCTACGGCAAACGGGTGTTGTTCGATGAAGTAAACCTTAATTTCTTAAAAGGAAATTGTTACGGCGTTATTGGGGCCAATGGCGCAGGCAAGTCTACTTTTCTTAAAATACTAAGCGGCGAAATTGAACCAAACAAGGGTAGTGTTGAAATAACCAAAGGCGAAAGACTGGCGGTTTTAAAGCAAAACCAGTTTGAGTTTGACGAGCAGACCGTTTTGAATACGGTGATGATTGGCCACAAACATTTGTGGGAAGTAATGCACCAGCGTGAAGCCATTTATGCCAAGGCTGATTTTACGGAAGAAGATGGCATGAAGGCTGCCGACCTGGAACATGATTTTGGTGAAATGGGCGGCTACGAAGCAGAAAGCGATGCTGGTACTTTATTAAGCAGCCTGGGTGTAAACGAAGAATATCACCAGAGCCTGATGAAAGATATTCCGGCCAACCTTAAAGTGCGTGTGCTATTAGCACAGGCCATTTTTGGTAATCCCGATATCCTGTTACTCGATGAGCCGACCAACGGTTTGGATATTGAAACCATTGGCTGGCTCGAAAACTTTTTGGCCGATTACCAGAACATCGTACTCGTAGTAAGTCATGACCGGCACTTTTTAGATACAGTTTGTACGCACGTAGCCGATGTGGACCGTGCCAAAATCAAAATATTTACCGGTAACTATACCTTCTGGTACGAGAGTAGCCAGTTAATGGCTCGGCAGCTGGGTGACCGCAACAAAAAAAATGAGGAGAAAAGGGCGGCTTTGCTGGACTTTATCGCACGGTTTAGCGCCAATGCATCTAAAAGCAAACAGGCAACCAGCCGTAAAAAAGCTTTGGAAAAATTATCTATTGAAGAAATTGAACCAAGTAACCGTAAATATCCAGGTATCATTTTTCAGCCCCTGCGTGAAATTGGCAACCAGATTTTGAACGTTGAAAAACTGAGCAAATCGGTAAACGGGCGTAAGCTTTTCGATAATGTTTCCTTTAGTTTACATAAGAGTGATAAGGTTGCTTTTTACAGCAAGGATCCATTGGCGGTAACCTATTTTTTTAATATCATCAATAACGAAGAGCAGGCTGATACCGGGAAATTTGAATGGGGAACTACCGTAACCAAAGCGTACCTGCCCGTTGAAAACGAAGTGTTTTTTAAAGAAGGTTTGCCGATGATGGATTGGTTAAGGCAGTTTGTTCCACCTCATGTTACCGATGCCGATGAACCATTTATTCGTGGTTTTTTAGGTAAGATGTTATTTAGCGGTGATGAAATAGCCAAGAAAGTACATGTGCTGAGCGGGGGCGAAAAAGTGCGCTGTATGATCAGCCGTATGATGCTGCAAAACCCCAATTGCATTGTCCTCGATCAGCCAACCAATCACCTTGATCTTGAAAGTATACAGAGTTTTAACGAACAATGTATGGATTATAAAGGAGTGGTATTGTTAACCAGTCATGACCATACTTTTATGGAAACGGTTGCCAACAGAATTATTGAGCTTACTCCTAAAGGCATCATCGATCGCCTGATGACCTTTGACGAATACATTGTTGACGAAAGGGTAAAGGCGATGCGGGAAGAAATGTACAAATAGATCTTTGATGTGTGATCTCTGATTTGTGATTTGCGCATATCCGGGTTTCAGGATTATCTATAGAACTTTAATGTTTGATAAAATGAAAATTCCGGCTAATTAATTGGCCGGAATTTTTTTGAACCCG
>JBKJNG010000110.1:0-3965 GCA_046596065.1 Phnomibacter sp.
ATTGCCTGAGCGTAAGCCTTTCCGCCGTCAAAACGGGAAAAGGTGTAAAAGTTTTTTTCAAAATTTTGTAAAATTTGCTTGCTGGAATCGAAAATCATCATTGCCTGGTGGGAAGGTATTGTCGGCGCTCCGCTTCGTTTTGTTACAATTTAGCCTTCAGGATACAAGGTGCGAGTCCCTCCAAAGCGAAATATTGCCCGCATATCTATGTGATGACAATAATTTGTTGCAGTGAAAAAATTATTTGAGCCGGTAATAGAGGCACATTCCCGGCCTGATCTCAAATGCCCCTTCTTCATCGTTGCCCGTTTTTGTTGCTCTGAAATTATATGTGCCCGGCTTCATCAAATAAAATGGCACACCTGTTTCAAAGCAATTAGGCGCCATATCGTGTAATTTGATAATTAAATCCTTTTTGATTCCGTTTATTAGTAATCGTTCATTCAAAAATTTGCCTGCACTCGTCCAAAAGCATACATATCCCGGTTGCATGGGTTCGTCAATTAATGCAGGGTTTTCCAAATCGTTCAGGAAATATGCTTCCAATGGCTCATTTCCGGAGTTTATATCTTTAAACGAAATAAAAGCCCTGGCATTTTTAATTGGTTCCTTTAATACACAGCGAATTCTGATGCAATCATCAATAACCAGTAGTATGACGAAATTTTTGGAAATGAGCGCTTTGGCATTTTTATAAAACTGGTTATTGTCGGTCAATACTACACTGTGCCAGCCGGTGGCAATGCTGTCGGGAAACTTTTCAAGTTCGTCATACCTTTTTTTCAACTTTCCGGGTAACAGTGCCTCCTGCTCCATTTCTTTTTTAGCTTTTCTTTCATCGGGGGAATAGCCAGTAAATTCATCAAAAAGGAATTGCAAATTGCGGTTATACTTAAGCTGCACCGTTTCTTTGTTTACGTTTGCACCTCTAAGCAATTCAGGTATGTTCATTATTGAATAGGAAGTGTCCTGGCTATTGACAACGATATGAAGGGATAGAACAAACAGGACAATTGCATATCGTTTTATCATAATTTATTTAGTTTAAACCCCGCCCTTTGAAGTTCCCTAAATATAATCCCGAATCAATTAAAAACAAATCCTACGCATGCATCCACGAAGCCCTTACCAGTAATAGTGCTACGTATCCCCGGCACCAGCATGTCTCCCTGCATTTGCTAAACCATTACTTGATGTAGAAAATTTGCGGCTCATTCCAATATCATCAAATACTACAAACACGCAGCTAAGCTAATATAGTCAAATGCTCTGCTGTATTGCCATTGCTCCGGTGCACTTACAAAAAACGCCCCTCCGCACAGGCGCATGCCCTACTACAACCGTAAATTCCACCTTTCCTGCAATACCCAATTTTATTGGTCGTGCATATTTACCGCATGAACTGAATTTAATTAATGTAATTAATTAAAATACAGTCGCCTTTCAGCCCCTGAATATAAGTGTACATATTAAGATATAAGCTCAATAGTCAATAGATCTGAAAACCTGGTCAAATTGAAACTGGCAAAACATTTTACTAAATGAAAAAATCAGTTGAAAAAGTAGCAATGATCTATTATTTCACCCAGAAATCTACCACAAAACTTTACCCATCATTTTGATATCTTCCCATATCTACCAGCAAACCTTTTATTAATTTCTTTTAATTTAGTTAAGGTCAGATCACTATTAGGGCATTATAGAAGGCTTAAGATCCAAAATAGATTTGATCTTTTCGCTTTTACCAAATGTATCAGCATGCAGCACCAGGTATTTGCCTGCATAAAGCTGATAATTAATAGCTAATGTTTCGCCAGCGGAAGTTGTTTGTATTACTTCAACAGATTGCAGATCGCCAGGGATATTAGCACCAAACCAATGCGCATCTGGCTGTTGCTTCCAAGTAACTAAGGTGAATAATTCCCCAGCCATCATTTTTTCATTAACAGCCATAGCTTTTTGTTGTGCCAATGAATTTCCGAATAAGGTAGACATTGTGCCCTGTTCTTTGTTAATGAAAGTGGTTATTACTTTCAAACCTTTGGGATTAAATTTAAAAGAATCCGGAAGCGATGCTTTTGTATTTATGTTATCAGGTGTATTGACATTATTGCCGCAAGAATACATCAACAAAAAAATGGATACCTTCAATATAAAACTTATTTTTTTCATTGTATTATTGTTTAATTGGAAACGTAAATACTAAATCCAAATCTTTTACAGGCCGATGGCAGTTAATACACTTTGTAGCAAAATTAGCTTCCTTATCATCCGGCACCAGGTCAAGGGTTTTAAACCTTGCCCATCCCCAACCTTCGGTGTCAGCATACTTTTCGTTATCTTTTACCATGTATTCAACCTGGTTAAATTTACCGGTATATATATTACCGTTTTTGTCAGCCAACTGATCCCATTGCACTTTCGCTAAAACTGTACCTTTTGGCCAGGGGTTGATGTTATTTTCTTTTATGGCTTTTATAGCAACAGCATTGCCGAATATTACACGCATGGTGCCGTTGGCAAAAGCATCTGTGGTACTTATGGGCTGCCAATTTTTATAACCAGGATCATACGCTATACCATTAGCTGAAACTGATGTAATAGTAGTGTTGATGTTTTTTTGCCATTGATTGTATTGTTCAAAGACTTCCTTATTTTTCGATGTATCGTAGGTCTTTAAATTGGCCATACCTGATACATAATTTTTTAGAATAGCAAGATCGCTTTCCTGCAGCACTGACGATGGATGCATCAATTTATATTCTTTTAAGGGCATTGCACCTAGTATAGCATGATTTACGGCTTCCCAAAGTTTATCTTTTTGTGCTTCAGGTGTCAATTTGTTCCACTCTGAAAAATTGAGAACATTTCTGCCATCCTCAATGTGCTGTGCTATTTTCCAGGAAACAGGTGATAGCTTATCAAACCAACGTAGTTCTGTCTCATTGGAATGACAGTCGTAACAACCCTTTATTAAAACAGCTTTTACTTCGGTTGGTGCAGTAATATCGCCTGTCACTGGTGGGTTTTCAAAATGAGGTTGTATAAACTGCAGGATTATCAAACCGATAAGCAAAAAAGTACTTACCTGGAACATCCTTTTTTTAATGATGGCTTTCATACTTTGATAAATATTTATTTGCGTTCTTACATAAATAGAAACATAAGTTTATTGTAAACCGATATCTGCCTTTTAATTTCTCATGAAATTCCATTGGTAAATTGTCAGGGTCCGGGGTAAATGTAAATCGCTTAAAAGTGATTTCGTCAATTCGAATTGGTTCACCTTCAATATTGTGTTTCTCAAGATGAAAAATTATGCCATCTAAATTATCTGCTTCAAATCCCAAATATGAAGGTGCTTTAGCCTAGGATTTTGATGGTCTTTTGATGGATTTAGAAATGAAAATAGTTCCTTAAAATAATCTGCATTTTAGAAAAGATCAAGCTTTAAGGATACTCTTAAATATCTGAATGTTTCAATGATTACTACTATGCCAGGTATATGAATGTAAAAACTTTTGAAGCCTTTTAGCCTGAGCAAATGATTGCTATGTGATGAATGTTTTTTAGTATTCATTTTTTTCGAAATTATAATTTTAGCTGTCTGGTCGTACTTGTACAATAATCATCAAATTGCGCACAACATGCCCCGCTGAACAACCAGCAATAAACTATTATTTCACCCAGTAATCTACCACAAAAACTTTATCCATATGCGGTTTCAACACAGCCTGGAAAGCAATGTGTGCTGGGTTAAGCTGGTAATCTGCCAGATCTTTTTCAGAGGAGAATGTCAGCATAAAACAGTGTGTAAAGCCCTCATTAAAGTGCTCAGGACTATTATTAATCCCCCATTCAAACGCTTTAACCTGTGGCACTTTCCCATATAAAGCGGCAAAAGTTTCTGCCACTTTTTTTACATCTTCTGTAGAAGATCTGTTTTTAAATTTAAAAATTACCAC
>JBKJNG010000172.1:0-3145 GCA_046596065.1 Phnomibacter sp.
CAAATATTGGAGTCTATAGATTTCTTAACAAAGCAGGAAGTATTAGAACACGAGAACAAAACTGAGTCTATACCAACAAGTAATAATGCACCAAAAGCTGCTTCTGACGCCGGGACCTTAAAAACGGAAAAGACAAAGGCCGGCATAAAAAATTCTGTGAAAACAGAACCGATTGCAGCAACTATTTCAAAGCCTCTTATTAAAAGCAAATTGAGTTTTGCCATCCCGAATCGTTTAATATTAAACGAACCTTGCCTTGTTGGCAAGCAACCGCCCGGCCTAGGGCTGCTTCTTATTGACCAATTTGAAAACAAAACATTCTATGCCAAAACCGGTGTATTTAAAACATTGCAGGATGACATGGGAAATAAGTTTGGTGTAACTACGCTAAGCAAAAAAGTTCCTGATGGATTTTACCCGCTGATTGCAATCCTGAATCCGGGTGAAGGAAAGTATGCTGAAACAGATAGCCAAAATGTAACCGACAAAGGTGAATTGGCAAGGTTGAATAAACTGATAACCGATAGCAACAGCATCGCAAAAAAATTTAAGCAAGTTGTGGTGCCAGCCGACAGTAAAGCGTTTGTAGCTGACATTGTAAAGGAAACTTTAAGCGCTGCGAAGAATGGTACCCTGAAAGCAGTTAGATACCAAATGGGTGAAGTTAGCTGCTATGTAGTTGAGTATAACGAACACGTTCAGTTTCTTATTATTAATGACAAGGTTTGGCCTTTGTCGCGTGGAATCGAGTTCTATTATTTAAATAAGGCCTTTTCAATTGGAGAGGAGCGGTATGTCTATTTTTCAGGCTACGCTTTAGGGCCCAAATGCGAAAATGTGGTAGCCTGCGCTTTTAGAATTGAAGCAAACAATGCTGAAAAAATTTTTGAAAGTTGCTATTGATTATCAAACGGTGAGAAGCTGAATTTTATTATTGAAGAGGTTATCACTACGTAGGAGATCAGTTGAGGCAGAGCAAATGTTCTATTCATCTCCTGTCAATAAACTTCAACGCTTTTCTCCCGCCTTCAGGATATTGCATACGATGAATAGCTTCTGCCGGCAGGTATTTTATTTCCGGAATAACTCTTAATGTGCCTTGTAATATTGCTTTTATTGAACGATCGGTTGTTTCTGTCAGTTCGGTTGGCGTTATGTAAAGTGCCACTTCATCAAGGCCCAAATCATTTAGTGAAACTTCGGTAACATATTCTTTAACCTCCGGCATGGCGTTTAGTAAATCGAATAAAGCCGGCGGATAAATAGTTGTTCCTTTCAATTTTATCATTTGTTGTTTGCGCCCAATTACTGGTGATAAACGCAAACTGTTTCGCCCGCAGCTACAGGGGCTATCATCAAACTGGCAGATGTCACCTGTCTTGTAACGTAGCAGCGGCATGCCTTCCACGCCCAGTGTTGTAATGGTTACTTCACCCGGTTCGCCTACTTCAACCTGTTGATTATTGTCGTCGAGTAACTCTACGATCAATAATTCAGCGTTCAGGTGGCCGCCGGTGCCAGCGCTGCATTCGGTAAATGCAGTTTGCATTTCGGTAGAAGCGTAGGTCGAAAACAACTGAATGGGCCATTGGGTGGTTATTTTTTGACCAAGCACATTAAAACTATAATCCAGGTTCCGGGTATTCTCACCAATGCAAAGTGCTTTTTTAACGCTGGTATTTTTCAGATCAATCGAATGGTCTTCGGCGTATTCAATCAATTTTAAAATAAAAGAAGGAACGGCAACAATGATGGTGGGTTGAAGCCTGTTTATTATTTCCCATTGCTGGGCTGGTGCACCCGGCCCAACCCTTACCATGCCTGCACCCAACTTGCGTATGCCCGCATAATAGGCAATGCCAGCCATAAACTGGCGGTCAAGCGTTAGCATTAGCTGTATGGTATCATTGTTGCTTGCGCAAATACTCTCAAAAGAAAGTAATTCGTTGTAAGCCAATCTTTCCAGGTCGTTTTCCGTAAGTGCGATGGTAACGGGTTTACCAAGTGTGCCGGAAGTTGCAGTATATTCAATCACCTTGCTTTTGTCAACACATAAAAAATCCATGTTTCGTTCCTGCATCTGCTCTTTGGTAGTTACCGGAAGTTGTTGCAGGTCGTCCAGCGTTTTAATGCTTTTGATATCAATATTAGCGGAGGCGAAAAGTGATTTATAAAACCGGGAATGCCGCTGGAGGTACGCCAGTAATTCCTGTAATTTATGCAATTGAAATGCTTGTATGGCAGCGCTGTCAGAAAAATTGTTGGTCATGTAAAAGGGTGATTTACTGATCGGTTTCAATAATAACAATGGCGGAAGCAATATTTTTCAGGTGCGATAACGAAACCGAAATTCGTGTAAAACGCTTTACTTCAATGGCGTTCGCTGTGTAACCAGATAAATGAATCGAAGGTTTACCGCTTTCATCATTCACTATTTCAATTTCAAACAGGTTCAGTTCATTTATCCAGCCAGTTCCTGCGGCTTTCAAAAAAGCTTCTTTAGCGGCAAACCTGGCGGCATAGTGCTCGAACTTATTGGTCTTAGCCTCGCAATACAACATCTCATCGGGCGAAAATACCAGTTCACGAAAGCCGTTGTTTTTACCGATCTTTTCGGCAACCCGCTCTACTTCTATCATATCAATGCCAATGCCTGCAATCATGTAATCAAAAAGTTTAGCATGTACTACTGCAAAATAATGCTGCTGTCAATAAGGTGGCGGTATAGTTCGGTTGGCTGCATAAAAAAAGCTGATCACCATCTCTGGCAACCAGCTTTCTAATATTTTAAAAACCGTATTAAGCGGTACCCATGCGTTTTTCTTTGATACGGGCACTTTTGCCACTCAACGCACGCAGGTAGTACAATTTGGAACGACGCACTTTACCCACTTTGTGCAGCACGATGCTTTCAATGTTTGGGCTGTTTAAAGGGAAAAGACGTTCAACGCCCACGCCGTCACTGATCTTACGAACAGTGAAAGATGCAGTAGCACCATTGCCCTGACGTTTGATCACATCGCCTTTAAAGCTCTGGATACGCTCTTTGCTACCTTCTATAATTTTATAATTCACCGTTACATTATCACCAGCTTTAAAAGCGGGATACTGTTTGGTTTGTGTAAGTTGTTCGTGAACGAAGTTT
>JBKJNG010000392.1:0-3246 GCA_046596065.1 Phnomibacter sp.
GTTGCATGCATACCTATATAATTGCTTTCGAGAAACGCACAATAATGATTCTCATACACCTCTTTTGCTATATCAATAAACCTGTTTTCAAGTTCCAGGAAATATTTATAAGCCCCCGACACAAATGCAACTTTGTCGTGAACGATTAAATATTTCGCATTTACGGCCATCGCATCGGGCAACAGCCAATCATCGGCATCCAAAAAAATTAAATATTTTCCTGCGCAGTTTTTAATGCCCGTGTTACGGGCTGCAGACAGGCCCGCATTTGCCTGCCAGATATATTTTACATCTTTAAGAGATGCGGCAATTGTCCTGGTATCATCAACAGATCCATCATCTACCACAATTATTTCATAGTTGGAATAGCCTTGCTGTGCATACACGCTGTTTATTGAATCAGGAAGATATTTTCCATGATTATAACAGGGAATAATAACCGAGATTAATGGCTCAATATTATTGTAAGCAATAGTCAAATTTTATGATTGATGAAGCTAAATTTAGCGTTGAAAAAAACATTTACTTTTTAAATACCGCTTTCCTTATCCTTTTAAAAATCCGGGGTAATGAATGCGTTCTTAACAACAATAACGCCGCCTTGTGCTTTGGTAGCCTGACATAAAAATAGTATAAGATATATTCTCTTTTAATACTGGCATAGGGCTCCAAATCTGATTGGGTATAATTTACATTTTGCCTGCTGTAAATTTTTTCATTTATGAATTTAAGTTTTTTTAAACAGGTGACAATTTCACCAACACTTTTCTTTAATAACAATGGTTCGTATTGATGTTGCAGGCACTCTGCTTCGTTATAGGTCAATTGGTACTCCGGACCTGCATAATATCTCACATTACGTAAGAGTAACTCATGAGAGGTTTCGTTGTATTCCTTCTTTCTTACTACCGTGCTAAGGCTTTTTTCCGATCGCCTATAATCAACCAGAATTTCATCTATATGACCCATCCTATTATTACCGGCCATCAGGCGCCACCACAAATCAAAATCTTCAGAATAACGAACAGTATAGCCGCCATAAGCAAGTATAACACTGCGTTTATACATAATGGTCGGATGAAACTGCGCACAAATAAAGTTCAGATTATAACAGTTATAATTATGACTTACCTGTATATCTTCTATGGGGGAATCATCAGCAGCTATCATTCTAACAGAGGTAGATAACAATACAGTGTCGGGGTGTTTTTGAAAGTAATCAAACTGCTTTTGTAACCTGTTCGAATAACTGATATCATCTGAATCCATCCTTGCTATTAACTCTGTACGTGACATTTCAATTCCCTTATTCAGGGTTGCTGAAATACCAAGGTTTTGTTCATTGATAACAAGGCGAATTCTTGGGTCACTATATGACAGGATAATGTCAACACTATCATCAGTAGAAGCATCATCAATTATCAAAAATTCAAAATTGGAAAAGCTTTGATTAAGGATGCTTTCGGTTGCTTCCCTTAGATGCTTTCCTGCGTTATATACCGGCATTAAAACTGTTAGCGCAGGAGTCATTTTTTATGCTTTTTATTTTTGCTTACCGCATCCCGTAATTTAAAAAACAAACCATAAGTTAACTTGTATATTCTTGGATGAGAATAAGCTAGTACAACTTTTTTATAGAACGCATTTACCGCAGGATATTCAACATACTGTTCCTTCAAATACTTTTTAAGCCAGGCAAAAAAGTAGGTTCGACCCTGCCTGTAATTACCTGCGGAGAGTGAACTATGCATCGCAGAATCAACTCTTTGGCGATAAATGTTATGACAAAGCGAAGACACATAAACAGTTCCATGGTAATAAACTTTAAATAGAAAAGCCTGGTCTTCATAAAACGCATAACGGCCACTGAAAGATTCTTCAAAGCCACCGATTGTTTCAACCAGGTTTTTTGCTATAAGAAAAGATCCCACACAAGGCGCATCTCCCGTTCCTAAAGGATACAACTTAAAAACCAGCGATGGTGATTCATACAATCTCTCAGCAGGCACACCAACCGCTACATCTATATTTTCAACCTTTGGATTTCTACCTTTATTCATATAGTGGGTTGCCTCACAAATCATATGAACTTCAGGATATTGATTTAGTAATTCAACCTGCATTTCCACCTTTTTTGGCAGCCATAAATCGTCTGCGTCCAAAAAACAAAGATGCTCACCATTCGACATTTTAATACCAAGGTTTCTACTGTAACACACCCCTTTGTTCGCATGGTTATCATGCTCAAAATAAAAAATCTTACTCTTGTATTTTTCTGCGTACTCCTTCGCAATTTGTGTACTCTTATCCGATGATCCATCATCAACAAGTATATATTCCCAATTAGTATAAGTTTGATTTATCACACTTTCGATAGTCTCCTGTAAATATTGCTCCTCATTCATAAAAGGAGTAACAATAGAGATGAGTGGCGTAGTACGATTTTCTAATTTTTCAAATGCCTTTGCAATTAATACGTCTATTCTTTCATTTTTAATTTGGTGCTCAGTCATATACTGCTGCAGCCAATTTAAAAAGTAGATTCTAACGTTATCATAATTTCCCTCTCCTTTAATCTCACGCATCAAGGATCCCTTTCTCTGGCGGTATCTATTATTACAGTCTGAAGAAATATATACAGGTTCCTCCAGGTATATTTTATGCAAAAATCCCTGGTCTTCGTACAACTGGTATTTACCTGTGAAATGCGCTTCAAAACCACCATGTTTTACCGCAACATCAGTACGTATCATAATGCCTGAAGGGCATGGAGCAGGGCCACTTGCCAGCGGATATAATTCTTCCAGTAAAGCAGGCGGATAAAAAACTTTGTCCTGCTGTTTACCAACATTTATAGTAACGTCCTTGTAATACTTACCGTACCAACTATGCCAGTAAGATGATGCCTCACAAATCATGGTAACATCAGGGTGCTCATTCATTAAAGAAACCTGGGTTTGGAGTTTCAACGGCAGCCAAACATCATCAGCATCAAGAAATGCAAGTAACGCCCCTTTAGCAAGAGAGATACCATGATTACGGCTTGCACTTAATCCTTTATTTGCATGGCCTTCGTGTTCTGTATATATAATTTTCCCCTTTGATTCACCGGCATATTTTTTTGCTATTGAAACGCTTTTATCGGAAGAACCATCGTCAACCAAAATCATTTGCCAGTTAGCATATTTTTGATGAATAACACTCTCTATTGCTTCCGCAAGAAATTGCTCTTCATTTAAAAATGTT
>JBKJNG010000402.1:0-5348 GCA_046596065.1 Phnomibacter sp.
CAAAAACCAACTATTTTTGACCACATTGCCTATTTCCAAAGCCCGGTAAGGGTGGGGAATAATTGAAATTGAATGAAATATCGAAAGAAAATCTAGTCCCTGAATTATAATAAAAGACACGTAATAACAGCTAATTTACTAAGGGCTTACCTGTAACTTCTGCCTTTTTTTGGCAATCGTTTACATGGGTAATTCAGCTTTTTTGCTTTCCGCTTGTTTTAAATGCATGTAGTCTGTTGGCGTCATATTAAATTGCTTATGAAAATTGCGGGCAAAATTGCTTTGGGAGCTAAAGCCGATCATGTCAGCTACTTCATAAATCTTATGATCACCTGCAGCCAGTAATTCAGCCGCTCTTTTCAGCCTTGTAATATTAATTAGTTCGATAGGGGTAAGATTGGAAATTGCTTTTATTTTCCGGTACAGCGTAATGCGGCTCATATTCAGAATTTTCGCCAGCTTCTCAACATCAAGATATTCATCTTCCAGGTTTTTGTAAATCGTATCATTTAGTAATTCTAAAAACCTTTCATCAGATTTTGAATGCGCCATACTTTTTATATGCACAAGCGGCGAACTGGCATAGTATTCTTTTATCATGTTCCTGTTGGTAATCAGGCTTGCAATTTGTGCAAGTAAATGTTCTTTCGAAAATGGTTTTTCAATGTAAGCATCTGCGCCTAATTCAAGTCCTTCCACTTTTGACTGAATGGTATTTTTTGCAGTAAGCATTATTACTGGGATATGCGAATATTCAAAGTTTGATTTAATGGCTTTACACAATTCAAACCCATCCATATCCGGCATTATCACATCACTAACCACCAGTTGCACGGTTTCTTCCGATAAAATGGTCAAAGCCTCATTTCCATTTTCTGCTTTAAAAATGGAATATTTTTTTCTAAGTATGTTGTCAAGAAATTGCAGTATTTCTTCCTCGTCATCAACGAGTAATATCGCAGGCAGCATTTCAGTTTTGATTTTAGTTTCTAATCAAGCAGTTAAATCAGTTAACGTTGAGCCTCGTTTTTTTCCCACAAGCAAGGTGTAAGGCAATCGCACAACAAATGTATTCAATCCTATTTGCGAATCACGAACAAATAAATTACCCTCGTGTAATTCTACCAGCGAACGGGACAGCGCCAGTCCAATACCTGTTCCTTTTTGCCTGGCAGTTTCTCTTAACCTGAAAAAAGGCTCAAATATTTTTTCCTTGAGGTCGTCTGGTATTAGAAACCCATCATTACTTATTTCAATAAGCAAGCCTTCTTCTTTTTTATTTTGATCAGGTAAACTTATTAGTACCTTGGTATTTGCGTATTTAACGGCATTACTAAAAAGGTTACTGAATATTTTTACCATCGCTTCATAATCAGCCATAACGTACACAGCTTGTCGAGGAAGATCGATCGTGTAATGTAGTTTCCTTTTTTTTGCAATGGGTTCAAAAGTGGCATAAGCTTCCTGTAAAACCTCGTTCATATTCACACTTGTAAAATCGAGGCTAAAACCTTTTGTTTCTGTTTGACGAAAATCCAATATCTGGTTAACTAAATTTACCAGCCTGTTTGTATTTCGCTCCATCATAGTAACGTCTTCTTTAATTTCCGGAAGATCGTTTACCATTTCAATTAAATTTTCAACCGGGCCTTTTATTAAGGTAAGCGGTGTTTTTATTTCATGGGCTATGTTGGTAAAAAAATCAATTTTAGCTTCATAAATTTCTTTTTCTTTTTTATTCATTAACCTGTTGTGGTAAGTAATAACAAGGAAAAATAACAGCGAACTTCCTAAAAAAATATAGATAAGCTCGGCCCACCATGTAGCATAAAATGGTGGTAATACAACGATTGTTAAAGCTCTTTCATCTTTATTCCAGCCAATATTATTTCCTGCTTTTACTTTAAACACATACGTGCCCGGTACGAGATTTGTAAAGTAAACTTTGCGGTTTGATTTTAAGTAATTCCAATCTTTTTCAACTCCAATCATTTTGTAAGCATACTTTGTTACTTCGGGCGAAGTATAACTGGTTGCACCAAAGTCTAAACTAAAAGAAGATTGGTCATTTTCCAAAACTATACGGTCGGTAAGTACAATTGATTTTTTCAGAATGTTGGTGTCTTTGTCAATTTCCAGTTCGCGATTTTGTACCTGGAAACCTGTGATAAAAACTTTGGGTACAACAACTGATTTCAGCAGATCATTGGGTTTAAAACTGATCATTCCCTTTACACTGCCAAAATACATTTTTTCTTCAGCATCTTTGTAGCCTGAGTTGTAATTAAACTGGTCGTTTAGCAGGCCATTGTCTTTTGTATAAACACTGATGGCATTATTAGCCGGATCTAAATTCACCAATCCTCTCGAAGTGGTGATCCAGAATTTTCCATTTTCATCTTCCAATGCTTTAAAAACAGAATTGCTGGGAAGTCCATTCTTGGTTGTAAATGCCGATATTTTTTTTCTGTCCTTATCAATTTTGCAAACACCACCACCATCAGTAGATACCCATATATTTTGTTTGCTATCTTCATAAATAGCATTAATAATATCATTGGTTAAGCTGTTTTCATTTTTTGGATCAGTTTTGAAATGTTCTGATTTTTTGGATATCGGATTAAAATAATATACGCTTTGGCCGTGGGTGCCAATCCAAATATTGTTATCGTGATCCTCCAGCAAACAGGCTACAAAAATGTGCTCCGGGGTTTCTGCAACCTGTTCAAAACCATCTTTTTCCGGAAGATATTTAAACAGTGAATTTCCTGAACCAATATAGATATCACCGGATTTCGTACGAAGCATACTTACTACGAAATTGCTTCGTAAATCATATTTACCTGCACCGGCAGCATAATGCTTTATCACTTTTCCAGTTTGCACATTCATCACATCAAGCCCGTGCTCAAATGTTCCGATCCACAAATTATTTCCATCAACCAGTAAACCATGAATATTGGTATAAGCAATATTACTTTGCTCGCCGGAAGGTTTAAATTGTGTAAATACGCCTGTTTTGGGATTCAATTTATTAAGGCCGGCATCTTCCGTACCAATCCATAAATTCCTTGCATTGTCTTCGCATATCTCTCTAACAGCACTGCCACTTATAGCGTTTTTCGAATTGTCAGGAAAGTATTTTTGGAAGGTGGAATATTGGGAAGAATAATAATTGATGCCGCCGAAAAATGTGCATGCCCACATACCGCCTTCATTGTCTTTAAAAAGCGAATAAACCGCGTTGTCGGAAAGAGAGTAGGGGTCAAGAAACTTCTTTTGAAGATGTGTAAATTTCCCGGTTAAATTATTTAAAATAAATATGCCTGACTCAGTTGCAAACCAATATTCATTATCGGCATTTTTTTTAATATCACGAATAAAAATGGTGGTTTTATCGGGGTTGAAAATAAGCACATCTTTATAGGTGGAACTGGCTATATCAAATTTTTTTAAACCCTGGTTAGAGGTGCCAACAAATAATGCATTGCTGTCTGCAGCATAAATTTTCTGTATCCAGTAAGACGCTGGCGCAGGTGAATTGGCAAACAAATTGAATTTGCTGAAGCTTTCTGTTTTTGCATTAAAGTGTTGTATAAAACCATCAGCAGTTGCTACCCATACTTCGCCGTTTTCGGTGGTGCATATGGAAGTGGCTGCAAAATATTGTGACGGTGGAAATGTGCGGATTTGTTTTGTTTTAAAATTATACCGGCATAATGTTATTGCTGAGATAAACCAAAGCTGGCCGTCGTTATCTAAACTCATTCCGTTTATCCAAGACAATGAGTCTACCAATTTTGTAAGGTATTCTTTTTCCTTATTAAAAGTATACAATCCTTTTTGACAGCCTACTAGCAGCTTGTCATTATTATCAACCAAAAGACAAGAAATAATGTCGGGGGTAAGATTATGTCCTTCATCGTTGGTACTAAAAAGTTTAAAGTGATAACCGTCAAAGCGGTTCAATCCCTCTTTTGTTCCAAACCACATAAAACCGCTTTTATCCTGCGTAGAGCTAAAAACAGAATTGTTAGACAAACCATTTTCTACCTGGTAGTGTCGAAAGTAATATGGTTGAGCCTGCACATCACAATACAGTAGTAATACTATAAGCAATCGTAATAAATATTTCACCATAATGGATTGTACATGCAATATAGATGTGTTTTGCACACGCAAAATTCCAGAAGAAATTTTTTAAAAACAAAATGAAACATTTTGAAAACATTATGATACGTACAGAATGACTGAATGTTTTTCAAATAGGTTTCTTCACACCCTGAATTAAAATAATGTTGTCTTCCGGATTTTTTTAATTCATGTAAACGATTACATAACCTTCATTAACTAACAATTTTCTGCCACATGAGATCTACCAAGCACTACCTCTACCAGGTTGCGGATGCCGCAGTTTGCTTATGGCAAAAGCGAAAGCTTCTTTTATTAGCCATGTCTTTGTTTTCATTTCTTAATTCTGCCATTTCGCAAAATGCTGCTACAGAAAGAATTACTGTAAGTGGTATTGTGAAAGATAGCGCCGGCGCCGGTTTAGGAGGCGTTACAGTTGCCGAAAAAGGCCGTTCAAATGCAACTATTACAGGTGCAAACGGTAGTTTTAGCCTTTCGGTTTCAAGCGCTAAAGCTGTATTGGTTTTTTCTTCCATTGGTTTTACAGAACAGGAATTAAAAGTCGGGAATAATACCAGTTTTACAGTTGCACTTTTATCCAGTAACAAAGATTTGGGCGAAGTAATTGTGGTGGGCTACGGTACAAAGAAAAAGGAAGCAATAACAGGAGCGATATCTTCCATTACATCAAAAGATATTGACCGCGTACATGGTGGTTCAACCGTGAGTACCACGTTAGCTGGAAAGCTGCCCGGTGTTACTTTTCGTATGCCGGACGGAAGACCGGGAGCTGGAGCCAACATCCAGATACGTAACATGGGAACACCATTATTTGTAATTGATGGTATTCAGCAGGACCAGGGTCAATTTAACAACCTGGCTCCGAATGATATTGAAAGCATTACCATATTGAAAGATGCTTCCGCTGCTATATATGGCGTACGTGCGGCAAACGGAGTAGTGGTAGTAACTACTAAAAAAGGAACAACAGGAAAGGCTTCCATTAATGTAGATGGATACTATGGTGTACAGGAATGGTTCCGCTTTCCTAAGGTTGTAACTACGTCCTATGATTATATGCGTTACCTAGCGGAGGCACAGGTAAACACAAACGGCAGCACCAGTATTACCCAGGATCAACTTGACAAGTTCAAACAAGGTGGTGTAGATGCGTCAGGGGATTATAGAAGTTTTGACTGGAGAAAATTCGTTACCAG
>JBKJNG010000505.1:0-3563 GCA_046596065.1 Phnomibacter sp.
GCCACCAACTGGTTGCCTGCATCATTCAGATGAACACGATCGGTGGTCAGTATTCCTTTCTCAAAATTCTGCGGATTATTTTTCATGTTATAATCCATGAATATTTTTCGCAGGTCAACCAATTTGCAATTCATTCCGGTGGCAAGGTTTCTTATTATTTTACTATAATTATTCATGTCACCATCCTGCTGGTTGCTGTTATCGTATTTTTCACCAATAGCAGCCGGAGTACAAAGGATCACCTGTATGTTTTGTGCCTGCATTTTTTTAATGAGCGCAACATAAAATTTTTCAAACTTATCAAGGTCAGTACCAGTGCCCGAAGTTGCTTTATGCCACACATCATTTACCCCTACATACACAAAAACAATATCAGGTTTTTTTGCCAGCACATCATCATCAAGCCGCAGGTACAGATCGTAGACTTTGTTGCCGCTTTCACCTGCCCCCGTTAATTGAAAATCATTCGTCTTTCCGGTTGAATCGAGCCAATGCTGAATGCGATCAATATAACCACCGGGTTTTATACCGGCTTCCGTAATGGAATCGCCAAAAAACAGCACCTGCGTTTTTTTAACAGGTGCCATGGATAACATAGTAAACGCGAGCGCCAATAAAACCAATATTTTTTTCATACAGCAAAATTATAACGCCCGATTCAATCAAGTATGCGGCAGTCGTAAAAAAATTCCTTCATAAAAATTCCTTTGGATAGGCTCGTTTCCCTTAATGCTATCACTATATTCAAATAATGTTTGCAGCTCTAAAAACTTGCTGTTAATAGAAATATCAGTTAACCAGCAGTTTCACGCTTTGCTCCAGGCCATCACCCGATATATGTAAAATATACTGACCGCAAACAAGTGAATGAGCCGTATTCAACTTGTAATATCCCTGGCTAATGTTGGTTGATATTATTTGTTTATGCAATTGTTTACCACTCATATCAGTCAACGTAACCGCAACTGATTTTCCGGTATAATTGTTTAAAAATATCCCTTCAATATTTTTTGAAGGATTTGGAAAAACATTTACAGAGGGAGCAAATTGCTTATTGAAACTAAGGGTTCTGATACCATGATCCATTCGCTTTCCATCAAAATTAAATTGCACCAACCTGTAATAATTAGTTCCCTGCGAAGGACTATTATCATAGGTTGTGTAGCGGTGCGCCACCGAACTATTGCCCATACCTTTTACCGTGGCAATCTTATAATAATTAATACCATTTACCGAGCGTTCAATTTCAAAGCGATCATTATTTTGTTCGGTTGCAGTTACCCATTGAATTTTTGATTTACCGGTTTCTGCAATTGCTGTGAAACCAGAAAGTAACACCGGCAAAACAGCGGTATAATTTTCAAGCGTTATTACTTTTGCGTTGCCATACACGTCAAGAATATGCTGGTTGGTATTTTGAGAAAAAGCCAGGTCGTTCCAGGTCATAAAGTACGACCATGGCGCACCCAGACTGAGTGCATTATCTATATCAGGTATCGGCCCGTTTTCCGACATGGCCAATAATTTATTACCGGTAGTTATAGCGTATAAATTATCGAATACATTTTTTTGCGTGGTGTAATTATAGTCGCCGGGATAGGAATCAAAACCAAGGATATCAACTTTGCTGTTACCGGGATACCAATCCGCTTCGGGTGAAGACCAAACCCAAATTAAATTATGCAAACCATGAAAATTTGCAAGCCGGTTATACATAATGTCCCACAATGCTTTTGCAGGGCCACTTCCTTTTGCGCCCCACCAAAACCATGCGCCACCCGCTTCATGCAAAGGTCTCCACAATACCGGCACATCGGCATCTCTCAACTTCTTTAATTGTACGGCAATGGCATCAATATCACGCAACACTTCTGTGTTTTCCTGTGTGCCATTTATAACTGCTTTCGATACATCAAACACGGTATTGTCTGTATAAAACGTATTGGTTCCAACCGTGCCACCCGATGGAGAACCCCAATGCCAATGGAGGGCAACAATGCCCTTTTTGCCAGTGGCGTTATACCAGTTGATAGCCTTCTCCGCATCCTGGTTATCTACCGCACCAAATGCAAATCCACCATTGGCCCAATTGTAAGGATACATGGGCGAATAACTCGCAAAATCCCACGCCCGCAACAAAGGCGATTTGCCGGTGAGTGTTTTTATATTATCGTAAAAACCATCGGTTGAACCTGAGATAATTTTTTTGCCAAACTGCGACAGCAGGAAACTGTACAAGCTTTTTATTGTATTGTTTGCCTGCGGATCAATAAGCGTTGTAGTGATATTAAAAACATTCGGTGCAATGGTATAAATACTGAATTTATCTACATCCATGTAGCCCCAGTTTTTCTGCACTGTAATGGTATTAACACCGGCATTTAATTGAACCGAACCTGCATTTAAATTTACATAATCGGCAGCCATAGGAAAAACCACTGCCGCTACAAAAACATTGTTAACATATACATCCTGTGTTTTTGCTCCATAAATACTACGATAGTGTATCTCAAGTTTGTAATTGCCGGCATCGGCAACCGTAACACTGATAGTTACCTTATCGCCATCTGCATCAAAGCCCGTTACAAACGGCCCGCTCGAACTACCGGCTTGCGGCGAAATATTCACACCGGTAAGCACACCTGTTTCTGCTTCAACACTGGTTATTAAAACCTGTGCAGTCAGACAATTGATCAGGAAAAAAATTGCGAGGAAACAAAGTAAAATTTTATTCATAAGGTTAAGTTTTCGAGATCTGTTTTATTTTGAAGTGTACCTTGGCATTACTTTATTGCAACCCCCCTATTATTTATTCATCATTATTATAACTTATGACCAATCGAAAATCACCACCTTTCGATTCACTATCCATTTGGTTGGCGTTAAGGTTGTAAGGGGGCTAAAACGGAAATGTCTGCGATTCATATTGGTGAGTGGTCAACAATGATTGGTGAATAAAGTCCCACCACTCAACTTAAATTTTCGAAATGAGCGTATTTATAGTTTTTTGGCAAAATTGAATTGTGTTGTTAATTAGTGGTATGCAGTTACGGGAGTGACACCACGATGGTCAATTATATTCTATCGCTTGTCAACAAAAAAATTCAACTATTCAAGCTGCCAACTTTTAATTGAATTACTGTCTGCATTTTTTTATGAACCATTTACCATGATCTATGATCTGTCATCCAACCTATCAATCACTTCCATGCAAGCCCTTGCATTGTGATAAGGGCATTTCCAGAAACCAGCTTTGTCTTCCGTATTCATTACACTGTAATCACTGTTAACACCCCATATCCATTCTCCATTTTTTTTATCAAGAATATGCGCTTTAATAAACTGCCAGCTGTTTAATACGTGCTGTAAATATTTCTGTTCACCGCTTACTTTATAAGCATGCAAGAAACCAACCATCGCTTCCGCCTGGGGCCACCAATGTTTTTCTTTTACCAAATGATTTGTTGCAGGATCATACTCATGCCACATGCCATTATCTGTATCTAAACCTTCAGTGGATGCCCCGGCAATTTTTACCGCATGTGCATTCATTTTACTAATCC
>JBKJNG010000629.1:0-4073 GCA_046596065.1 Phnomibacter sp.
CTGCACACTATCGATTGAGCCATATATAATTTGAGATGCGGCCAGCAGTTTTTGTACCTGTGTTTTTACTTCTACACGCTGGTTAAGCCCGGCCAAACTACCCATGCGCACTTTATCATTTAACGGGTTGCCAATAACGGTTTGTGATAAAGATTTATGTAATGCTAACTGTATATCTTCCAACTTATTTCCGGGAACAAAAATCCGGCGGATGGCTGTGCATTTCTGCCCGGCTTTTACCGTTATTTCTTTGCGCACTTCTTTTATGAAGTGGTCCCATTCCGGCATGGAAGGCGTTACATCTTCCCCCAGCACAATGCAGTTTAGGCTGTCGGCTTCCATGTTAAAAGGCACTGATTCCCTAAGAATATGCGGTTGACTTTTTAGCATTAAACCAGTAGCTGCAGAACCGGTAAAAGAAATGATATCCTGGCTGATGGTGTGATCGAGCAGGTCGCCGGCACTGCCACAGATCAGTTGTAAAGAACCCGCCGGTAAAATGTTGGAATCTATAATTTCCCTTACAACGGTTTCAGTAAGATAACAGGTAACGGTTGCCGGTTTAACTACAGCCGGCACGCCCGCCAACAAGTTCACTGCAATTTTTTCGAGCATGCCCCATACGGGGAAATTGTATGCATTAATGTGAATGGCAACGCCCTCTTTCGGGACGAGGATATGTTGCGCCATAAAGGTTCCCTCTTTGCCCAATTGTACCGGGTCGCCATCCAAACAATAACTCTCGTTTGGAAATTTGCGTCTTAATGATGCATTGGCAAATAGGTTACCAACACCGCCTTCAATATCTATCCAGCTATCGGCCTTTGTTGCCCCGGTTTGGTAGCTGATGTTGTAAAATTTTTCAAGGTGTTTTTGTAAGTGAAGTGCAGGTGCTTTCAGCATCATGCCGCGTTCATGAAAGGTCATATTGCGCAGGGCAGTGTTGCCTTTTTTGCGTGCATAATCAAGCACTTGGTTATAATCAATTCCTGCTGTGGTTGCAAACCCGATCGCTTCGCCGTTTACCGCGTTGTATAGTGTTTGTCCAACCCCATCGCCCTCTATCCAATGGCCGAGTATATAGTTGCCAATTTTTTTCATATGGTGTGTTTCAATCGGCGCAAAACTAACGCTTGTTAGTATTTTTGGAGAAGTGGATTTGTAGAACACGCCTTGATGAACCATTCGGACGGGGATACCTTAGCTGAGATGGATTTAGAGGGTAATCGATCGGGGAATTCAGACGTTGACAGTAATGACGCAATAGGCAGCCTGGTTAAATAATATTTCTGCTCCGCAATTATCATGGAAGGACTTGGATGCTGGTACATGATTTCGTTTGTTCATGCGTTTTCTTTTTACCCGGCTATATTTGTAGTTATGGCAATTTTCAGGTTACCAAAAACCATACGCTGGATAGTGGTTTGCGCAATACTGTTGCTGATACTATTAACCGCTTACAGGTATTGTATTAATTTGTTGTTTCCCAACCTTTTTGCCGGCATAAAAACAGGTTTGGGCAATGCATTCTGGTATGGACTTCGGTTTGATGTTCGTATTGTTGGCGGCTTAACATTGCTAATGTTCCTGCTAAGTTTTTACCCCGGCAAGCATTATTTTAAATCGGAGGAAGGAAAGAAAGTTGCGCTTTGGGTGTATGGTTTTTTTATTACGATGATACTCGTTTTTTACGCGGCCGATATTGCTTACCTGCGCAATTTTAACCAGCGGCTAAATAGCAGTTTAATATCGGACCTGGCAAAAAATACAGAGAAAGGAATTGTTTTTAAAACCAAAACAGAATGGCTTGCTATCACAGGAACTATGATAGCAGTGATCGTTTTTTTTATTTTACTGGCGAATAAATTACATGGCTTTATTACCAATATGAAAGGCTCTGGCAATACAGGAAAAAGAATTACATGGCAGATTATAACAGTCATTGTTTGCGTGCTTGCCATGTATGGAAGTTTTACATTAAAACCGTTATCGGTTAGCACTGCTGCAAGCCGTTTAACTGCTGCACAACTTGCATTGGCACTTAACCCTTTTGAAGCTTTGTTTAACACGCTGCCAGAACGAAGGACCGGTAGTCAGTAGGTCATTCAGTCAATGCTTATATTTATTATTGATTGTTGGGGGTGCGGGAATAAAAGAATGAGTTGTTGTTCAACCTTATTACCTTATATAAAAAAATGTATAAAACTAAGGCTGAATAAATTACCTGCTATGGCGATTTAATAAGGTGATAAGATCTTTCTCGTATAGCATTTTTTATTAAAGTTAATAAATAGCCTAGTCAATAAAAATGCTACTTGCTTATACTGGAAATTTTAGGAAGCCGGGATGAAGAAATGTATGCTGATCATAGCTGAGAAATCCAGCGAGGAATTTGTGTGGCGAAGCAGCAAATTCCTATCAACGCAGATGATTAGTATTCCTGAAGCTTGTCTCCAAAAAAACTAGCCAAAGCATCAAGCAACTTACCAAAGCCATTTTCTCTGTAGCCTTTATTGAAATGACCTAATAACACCAATGACCATCGTTTATAAAACACGAATGCGCTGCCATAAGCAACGCATTCTTCCACCCCTCACAAAATTTTCACAGGAACTTCTTACTGTTTGATTTCTTTTTTATCGTTGTATTTTTTTTCTGCTGTTTGTGCCTTTTCAAAATCGAGTACCACGCCGTTGATGCAATAACGCAGGCCAGTCGGTGGAGGACCATCTTCAAACACATGTCCGAGATGGCTTTTGCAACGGCCGCATTCCACTTCCGTACGTTTCATTCCATAAGCATTATCCTCCAGGTAAATGATAGAGGTTTTACTGATAGGTTCGTAAAAACTGGGCCAGCCGCAGCCGCTTTCGAACTTAGTATCGCTTTTAAAAAGTGCGTTACCGCAAACAGCGCAATAATAAGTCCCCACATCTTTCAGGCTCTCAAAAGGACTCGTCCAGGGGCGCTCAGTGCCTTTTTGCCTTGCTACGCTGTATACTTCGGACGATAAGACTTTTTTCCACTGGTCGTTGCTTACGTCCACCTTACTTGTATCGGTGCGGCTGTAAACCGGGCTTTTTGGAGTGTTCTTGTCTTCCATACTGTTCTCTTTTTTAGTTTGTGAATAGCTGCAGCTAATACCGGAAAGCATACCGAATAATATGATCGTTGCTATTTTCATTTTATAGTAACATGGTTTTACTTATTATGTTTATTTACGTTTTAAGTATTTGCCGGGATTTTAAAGTTCCACCATTTTTTGTTAAAAGAAATCCAACTCAGCATCTATATATTCGCAGCAAAAGGTAGCAGGCATGATTAATATTGTACTATTTGGCCCACCGGGCAGCGGCAAAGGAACACAAAGCGAGAAGTTAATTGAAAAATATGGCTTCAAACATCTTAGTACCGGCGACCTGCTTCGTAAAGAAATGAAGGCCGGAACTGTACTTGGCCTGGAAGCTAAAAGCCTGATAGAAGGTGGGCACCTGGTACCTGATGAAGTAGTGATTGGCATGGTAAACTCAACAGTTGATGCCAACCCCGATGTGCCTGGTTTCTTGTTCGATGGTTTTCCACGTACGGTGGCACAGGCAGAAGCGCTTGATAAACTCCTGGCCGGGAAAAATACACAGATCGATACTGTTTTATTCCTGGTAGTGAATGAAGAAGAATTAATTAAAAGACTGGTGGGCAGGGCCGCAACCAGTGGCCGGCTGGATGATGCAGACCCCGAAATTCAGCGCAAACGCCAGCAGGTTTATAAAAATGAAACTTTACCGGTAGCCAGTTATTACAATGGCTTCAACAAGGTTTCTAAATTGGATGGCGAAGGAAGTATTGATGCTATCTTCGAAAGACTGACGCATTTGATTGATAGCAGAATCAGCGGTTAAACGATTGCTTTTGCCGGCTAACAGGAGGGATACAATTGTTAGCGGATATGTTCTGCCAAATTTTGTAAAGAGTCGTACCGACATTCGCCCTCTTATCTTAATCCCGACATGGCCTGGCTTGCAAAATACAAATGAGATAGTCATTATCATTAGATAAAATTGCGAGTACCCCGG
>JBKJNG010000367.1:0-3373 GCA_046596065.1 Phnomibacter sp.
TGCTTGGCGAGTTATATAAAGACATTGATAACAATAAGGCAAAACATTATTTTTTGCAGGCAATTACCCTCGCAAAATCACAAACGGATAAGCACATCCTTCAGAAAAAAATCGAAGTTCTGTTAAGGAAAAGATAAAAGCATCGTACAAAAAAATCATCAGTTCTTTTTTTGCGCATCCGCAGGCAAGATTTCCTAATATCGTCAAACTCACATTAACAAAGCGAAGTTCACAACTTTCCTTCATTTCAAATCTGCCGCTGTTTCGGCATTAAATCAACCTATAAAATTCAAATGACCATTTGCTTAAAAAGACTATGTTTTGTTTCTATGGCTGTATGTGCAGCTACCGTGGTATCGGCACAGGCGAAATCCAAAGTACTTGCCGACACTGTTAAAGCTGCTAAACCGGCCGATAAGCCCGCTGCAACCGTGGC
This sequence comes from Phnomibacter sp., assembly GCA_046596065.1. Taxonomy (GTDB): domain Bacteria; phylum Bacteroidota; class Bacteroidia; order Chitinophagales; family Chitinophagaceae; genus Phnomibacter. The sequence goes on from JBKJNG010000367.1 coordinate 437, forward strand.
GAAGTCAGAACCCAAACCCTACAAAGAGGTAATTACCGACAAGGCAAAAACCAGTAAAGGTTTTCTTACAGTTCATAAAATTGAAGACAAATACTACCTGGAAATTCAGCCCGCCATGCTTGGCCGTGATATTCTCATGATTAACAGGGTTTCAAAATCGTCTATCGAAAGCCCTAAAAGCTTTGGCGGTTATGCTGGCGACCAGATCGGCGAAAATGTTATTCGTTTCGAAAGAGGACCAAACAATAAACTGTTTCTTAAAAACATCTCTTTCAATGTAAATCCCGATAGCTCGAAGCCAATGTACAAATCGGTGATGAATAGCAATATTCAGCCAATTGCTATGGCCTTTGATATTAAAGCCATTGCAAGCGATAGCCTGGGCGGCGGAGTTGTAATTGATATTACCGACAACATTACAGCCGATAACGAAATATTCGGCTTTGCTTCCTATGCAAAGTCGCAATTCAAAGCGGGTAGTTTCCAGGGTGATAAATCTTATATCGTTTCCGTTCGTGCTTATCCTACCAATATTGAGATCACCACGGTTAAAACATTTTCGAAAAGTCCCGACCTGCCAATACCAGGGTTTCCACCTGCATCGCCAAGTATGGCAACCGTTACACTGGAAATGAACAGCTCGATGGTATTGCTTCCTGCAAAGCCAATGAAGCCAAGATACCTGGATAACCGCGTTGGCTATTTCGGCACGGGTTATACCGATTACGATGCAAACCCACAAGGCGTAAAAGATATTGAGATGATTGCCCGCTGGAGGCTGGAACCAAAACCGGAAGACATGGATAAATACAAAAAAGGCGAACTGGTTGAACCCATAAACCCAATTGTATTTTACATTGATCCTACCACACCAAAAAAATGGGTGCCATACCTTATACAGGGAATAAACGATTGGCAGGTAGCTTTCGAAAAAGCCGGGTTCAAAAATGCCATCATTGGCAAAGAAGCACCTACCTGGCAGCAGGACAGCACATGGAGTATGGAGGATGCAAGAAACAGCGGCATTATTTATAAACCATCCCCGGTTGAAAATGCCTATGGCCCGGCTACGGTAGACCCCCGTAGTGGCGAAATACTCGAAAGTCATATCGGCTGGTTTCACAACGTTATGAAACTGGTACACGACTGGTACATGATACAGGCTGGCGCTATTGATCCGCGTGCCCGCAAAATGGTTTTTGATGATGAACTGATGGGACAACTGATCCGCTTTGTATCCTCGCATGAAGTAGGACATACACTTGGTTTTCCGCACAATTTTGGATCATCTGCTGCCGTGCCGGTTGAAAAATTACGCGATAAAGCATGGGTAGAAGCCAACGGACATACACCAAGCATTATGGATTATGCCCGCTTTAATTATGTGGCGCAACCCGAAGACAATGTTGGACCCGCCGGCATTTATCCCCGCATTGGTGATTACGATAAGTGGGCAGTAGAGTGGGGTTATAAATTGATTCCTGAAGCTAAAACCGCTGAGGAAGAAGTGCCCATCCTGGATAAATGGATTGAAGCAAAGGCCGGCGACAAGCGTTATTATTTTGGCCGCCAGGGTCAGCCCGACGATCCGCGTGACCAGAGCGAAGCAATTGGTGACAATGCCATGAAAGCATCAACCTATGGCATTAAAAATCTGCAGCGCATACTGCCAAATTTAATTACCTGGACAAAAATTCCAAATGAAGATTATACTTCTTTAGACGATATGTACGGCAAGGTGGTATCGCAATTAAGAGGCTATATTGGCCATGTTACCTACAATTTTGGCGGCGTATACGAAACGCTGAAAAAGAATAACCAGGAAGGCAATGTGTACGAATATGTAAGCAAGGCAACGCAAAAAGAAGCCATGAATTTTTTGAACAAACAGGTGTTCACTACACCTAAATGGCTTATAAATAAAGACGTAACCGGCAAGGCGGGCTCTAACCCTACTACAACCATGTTATTGGTTCAGGAAACGGCGCTAAATAAAATGATGAGTGCAAGTACCATAAACAAACTGCTGAATGCAGAAGCAGCTATTGGCAGCAAGGCATATACCCTGCCCGACATGCTAGGTGATATGAAGCAAAGTATATTCACGGAGATTGCCGCTAAAAAGCCCATTGATGTATACCGCCGTAACCTGCAAAAATCATATGTGGAAAGACTAGGAAGCCTGATCAATCCTTCACCAATGGGTGGGATTACATTTTCGTTCGGAAATGTTAAGCCATTGCTTGACACTAAAAAGTCTGACATGCTTTCTTACCTTAAAGGCAATGCACGTGAATTGAAATCAGCAATCGATGCAGCCGCGGCAGGCACTGCTGACAAGGCTACCAAATATCATTTGCTGGATCTTAGCGATCGTTTAAAAAAGATCCTCGATCCCAAATAAGATCAATCTTTTTAAGCAAAAGGCGCCGGCTAACTACTGGCGCCTTTTTATTTATAGTGGGCAAAGTATAAAACCGTGAAAGACAATTTGCCTGTTGCCTGATTCCAATGTTGATCAGGGTAAAATACCTGCTGAACTGGAATGTTAGCTTTTATTTTGTATGATAAAAAATCAGGAAACAACCGCATGAATAACAATAAAACATACCTCTTTACATCAGAAAGACTTGGTTTTAGAAACTGGCTGCCCTCCGATTTACAACCAATGGCAGCGTTGAATGCTGATGAAGAAGTAATGGCATTTTTTCCATCCACTCAAACTGAAAAACAGACCATGGAATTTATTGAAAGAATGCAGAAAGAATACGATGTAAAGGGCTTTTGCTATTTTGCTGTTGACGTGCTTGAAAACAATGAATTCATTGGCTTTACAGGCCTTACGGAAAAAACATTTGAGGCCGATTTTACGCCCTGCATAGACATTGGCTGGAGGCTTAAAAAAAGCGCATGGAATAAAGGCTTTGCTACCGAAGG
>JBKJNG010000406.1:0-2838 GCA_046596065.1 Phnomibacter sp.
TGTCTATTTTAAATGCGTGGCGCTGGTAGAGCTCATCGCCTTCAATATTTTCTTCTATTAGTTCATTGTCCATAGTTCCTGGTTCATGGTCAAAGCCTTTCCAATATTCATTGACCGTTTCGGTTATGCTTTTTAAATATAGAGAATGAACCCGGGTTTAATTTGATCTTAAAACCTCAAGATCGCCATGAACTAGCAACCATGAACCATCAACCCGGAGTATCAACTATTTTCGCAAAGTAAATGACTAATAAGCAAACCGTTTTTTTACAGGATCTCGGCCTGAGGCCTTATAAAGAAACCTGGGACTACCAGGAGCAGCTTTTGCAGGAAAATGTTTCCAAAAAACTGGCTGCTTCAAGGGTACCTGCCGGCGATGATAATGTAATTAACGCTGCTGCTACTCTGAATCATTTGCTTTTACTGGAACATCCGCCGGTTTACACGCTGGGTAAAACAGGGCATGAAGCGTACGTCCTCATCAGTGAGGCTGATAGAATTGCAAAAGGAATTGAGTATTTCCGCATCAATCGCGGAGGCGATATTACTTTTCACGGACCCGGCCAGTTGGTAGGCTATCCCATTATTGACCTCGAATTATTTTTTACCGATATAGGCAAGTACCTGCGCTACCTGGAAGAAGTAATTATTAAAACGATAGCTGAATTTGGAATAACCGGCGAACGGTCCAAAGGTGAAACCGGCGTTTGGATTGATGCCAACATAAAAGGACAGGAACGCAAGATATGCGCCATGGGTGTGCGCTGTAGCCGCTGGATAACCATGCATGGCTGGGCGCTGAATGTAAATACTGATCTAAGTTATTTCGATAATATTATCCCCTGCGGTATCAAGGACAAACAGGTAACTTCCATGGAAAAGGAGCTGAGTAGAATTGTTGATATGGATTTGGTAAAGCATGTTCTGGTGCAGAAGTTTGCTGAAGTGTTTGGGGTGGAAGTAAAGGAAAACGGTTCATAGTTGATGGTCCATAGATCATCGTAAATACAGCCCATTTTTTTATGATTTGCCTTATGTCAATGAATCGCGAAGTTTGGTAATCATTTTACACAACACTTCATAGTCAGAATATAAGAGGTGAAATTCTGCTTCATTGCAATAAGATCTGGATTTTGCAATAAATAAACATGCGACAACTTCAATTGCTGACCTTAAAGCCATATTTAAAAAAAGCGCTTAAACTCCGGTACAGTTTGCCCTGTACTTCCTTCTGCAATATTTAATACTACTGAATCAGCTGCACGCTTCATCTGGCTGGACAAACTAAACATCTCGATTTTCGGGAACTCTTTAGTAAGTAGATCAGCCCGGTTACATAATTCTAAGGCTTTCTGCCAAACTTTTAATTCTTCAAAACGAAATGCCATAATAAAAGTTAAGGTTTGATAGATCATGGACCATAGTCCTTATTGACGTCAGGCCCTGAAAATGAATTAAGATAATTGAATAGGAAACCAACCGATTGATGGTTCAAATAAGAACATGAATTTGTATTTGCTATGAACCATCAACTATGAATCCATGAACTAATCAGAAATCCGTTGGCAGAAAGATCTTGTTTCGCTCCTTCACATGTCCGCTCTCTCTTATTTCAAACTTGTACCACCCTCCGTGGTAAAAATTCGTTTTGTCGATGGTAAGCTGTGTTTCTTTGATATTTCTAAGTTCCAGCACCGGGGTATCATCTTCTTCTAGAAAAACAACTTCATACTTTTTGCCAGGTGCATCGGGTAATTTTACTACTATAAATCCATCCCGGTCGGTAAAAACAAACTGGCTGGTTCGCTGCACAAAAGGAGGGGAGTAGGGCTGCAGCAAAACAGTATCGGCGGCAATTTGCAATAAGCTATCGTTGGTTTTTGTTAAGATAGAATCGCGGTATGCCTTGAAAGCGGCCGGCATTAAAGTAAGAGTACCATCTTTGGTTTTCAGGAAGATAGGCTCACTGCTCAACGAATCGTTTTTAATAGCATTCAGTTCATCAACCAAGTTTTCATTTAATTTATCACGGCGGGTGTCGTAGGTGACCGGTCCCCTCATAGCTGAATCGGGCCGCAGACTTTTTGTGAAGTAATAGGTACCGCCCCGCATAACATAAAAAATGCGGTAATACACTTTAAGGCCGGGAACAATCTTGTCGGAAAAACCATTGAGCGGCAACTCCGGTGAAGTGGCGGAATATACACTCGAAAACTTTTTAATACTATCGTACGACCGCTGAACAGCCAGTTGCACAAGGTTGTTGTAAGGATTGCTCCAGCTAACTACGATTCGTCCGCCACCTTTATCCTGCACGGTAAATTTTGGTAAAGTATCCTGCGCCTCAGCTGTCAGCCCGGCCAAAAACAAAAACAAGAAAACGAAACCACTTTTATACTTCGCTAGTATCATGGCGACAAATATAAAAGGCAGTAACGAAACCACAGGAACTTCGATTGCCCCGGCACCTGTCTTGTGCTGGTAACGCTGCCAAAAGGCGGTTAAAAATGTTTAATAAGCATATGACAGCGGCGTTGTCGCTTCTTTTGGAGGAAGAATTGCAACCAAGAACCTTTACACAATTTTAATCCAGCCAAATGACAGTCAGGAAAAATATTCTTTCCATTTCCGGAAGTACCAGAGCAAATGCTACCATTAATCATTTAATAAAAGCAATTGCTAACTTATTTGAGGAAGAACTAAACATCTCACTTTTTGAAAACATTTCGACCCTTCCACATTTTAATCCTGGTGATGACAAGGAAGTTGTAGCCAAAGCCGTTGCAGATTTCAGGCAGCAAATTCAGGAAGTTGATGGCGTTATTATTTGTACACCCG
>JBKJNG010000078.1:0-3597 GCA_046596065.1 Phnomibacter sp.
ACTTCTTTATATCAAAAAAAATGAGACTAATACCGGGTATTAAGCTGCAACCGCACGGGGTATATGGCTGGACACCCTGATCATGTTAGCAGTACTTTTCATTTCACGCTTCTGATCGCTGATAATATTCAGGATGTACTCAGGAATTTCGGCGGAAATACTTAATGCGTCGTAATATGCTTTCTGAACCAGTTCCTCGCGAAGCTTACATGCACCAAGAATTGATTGCGAATCTTTCTTTTCAAAAGCTTTGGATAATCCCATTGTTGGGCGATAGATGCCTACAGAAAAAGAGGCGCCTGTATTTTCTGCTGTACGAAGTTTAATTACCTCAGCTATTAATAGGCTGCTGTTTGTTCTGCTTTGGCTGGCCATGTTGTAAACCAGCAAGCTTACATCTTTGTCAAGAGAAATTTTTTCAGTTAAAAGGTTTTTGTATCCTTCAAAACGATCATTGTTAATACGTATCAGGTCATTCAGCATCCCGATAAGTTTTTCATTTTTTTGCATATTGGATTTGTTTATACAATGTGTATAGAAAATTTGGTGCCATAATTTTTGCATTGTATAAATCGAAACGCAGTAAAAGGAGATTTAGTTTGTAAATGGCAAATTTTAGTCTTTTTGATAGCTACCAGTTGTTGTTGGTGCGAGTAAATTATATCGCTTCAATTGCTTGTCCATTATATAAAACCAAAGTGGAGGAACCGTGGCAAGTAGCATACTACCCGGGTACCCGGTTGGTAATTGAGGAGCATTATCGTGGTGGCGAAGCACCTGGTATTTTCTGCTTGCCGAAAAATGGTGATCACTATGGCGGCTCAACTCAAAAAGAAATAACCTGCCAATTACGTGATTACTGTTCCAGCTATGATGAGGCATTGCCCGCTCAAACACGCCGCTTTCCCGTTGAATTCTGACAAGTCCGTAATGCTCAATATAATTCACAGTTTCCAGTAACAGGATGCCGCACAGCGCGGCTAAAAGAAACCAGCCAAGTACTATAATGCCAAACCACCAACCAATCAACACACAAAAAAGTATTTGAACTAACTGTAGCCGGAACATTTCATTCTTCCAATGCAAAGCCGGAAGCCCCCTCTTTTTCATTTCAGCATTGGCTATCTGCCAGGCGCCATTGTAAACACCCAAAATTGACCTTACCCAAAATGCATACAACGAAATGCGGTAAGGTGCACTACTCGGATCCCGGGGCGTGGCTACATGCCGGTGATGACCGCGGTTATGTTCAATAAAAAAATGCGTGTACAGAGAAGTCGATAGCAATATTTTGGCAAGAAGCTGCTCATGTTTTTTACTTCGGTGGCCAAGCTCGTGCCCAACATTTATACCGAAAGTGCCGCAGAATAAGCCCATTGTAAGCACGCGGCCGACTTTATCGGCTATGCTTAAACCGGGCTGCGTAATGTTTGACAAAAAAATGTACAGCGCAATAAATTGCAGGGGAACTACCAGGTAAAGTAACCAATCATACAGCCTGTCATTGCGCATCATTTCTTCCGCTGCTTCTGCAGCATTGTACTGATCGGGTTTTAGTAAAAGCTCCAGCAATGGAATAATTAAAAAGGCTATTGCTAGCGTTATCCAAACTGCAAAGCCGGTATGGGTAAAAGTTCGTACCGCAGATACGTAAAGTAATAATGGCAAGGCATATTTGAAGGCTTTCCAATTCATGGTTCTAAGATAATAAAATGTATAACCCTATTACCGGCCTTTCGTTTACAATACGAGTTTTAAACATTATTCAAATTTTTAAAAAATGATTTTTAAGTCGTTTGCTGGTTTACCTTTAGCAAAATGATATGCCATGCGAAAAGTATCTGAAATTCTCAAAAAGAAAGGAAACAAAGCTGTTATAGTCTCTCCGGGTACACCTGTAATTGAAACCCTTCGTGTGATGGAGGAAAAAAATATAGGCTCCGTAGTAGTGGTTGATGAGGGTAAATATGCAGGCATTTTAACGGAACGTGATTATTCCCGAAAAGTAATTTTAAAGGGGAAAAACTCAGCGGAAACTACTGCAGGCGATATTATGAGTACCGATTTGCCTTTGTTAAGACCATCGGATACGATTGATTATTGCATGCAACTGATGAGCAACAAACATATCCGTTACCTGCCTGTTTTCGAAAATGGCGATTTGGTTGGTATCATATCTATGAGCGACGTCGTAAATGCTACCATCGATAATCAGAAGGACACCATCAGCCACCTGGAGAACTATATTAATTCTGCCGTTTAACCGGCTCAATAAAAAAACTTAAGCATCCGCGAAAATATTCCCGGATGCTTTTTTTGTACTGTACCAAAAAATAAAAGGCATAAAAAAAGGGCTACCGAAGCAGTCCCTTTTCATTAAATAACAATAATATTTCTTTACCGGATATTGTAGATATAATCGTTTCGTAAAAAGCTTTTACGGATTGTTTTAAGCTCGTATTTTAAACTTGCATCTACTACTTTGTTATCGTATTCCAGTATAAAACCCCCTATAAGGCTTTCATCAACCTTAGTTTCCAGTTCAATATTAGTCATACCGGTTTCCTCAGTAAGTTTTTTTATCACCATGGCTTTTTGCGCATCACTAATGGGATGAGGTGTTTTAAAAACTACTTTATTAATCCCCATTATCACATTGTACTGCTCCTTAAATGCAGTTACAATTTCCGGCAAAACATTTTCCCTGCTTTTTCTAAGTAACAATTGAAAAAAGCCGGAAGTAATAGTTCCGATTTTGCCATTGGTTACAGCGCCAAGGATAGTAACCTTTTTATCAGCCTTAATAACAGGGCTGCTGAGAACCATTTTAAACTCTGGGCTTATCCGCATAAGTTCTTTCAAATATTCAATGTCCTTATTTACCTCGTCCAGTTTCCCTTTCTCCACAGCAAGAGAGATCAGGCTTTTGGCATAAGGCATCGCCACTCGGGGATTCAACATAATATAGTATTAAAATCAGGTAATTTCCGGCAGATTACCTGCTGGAAAACAATGCTAATTAAATTTTACAGTTGAAGTAAGCTCGTTAATAAAGCTTTCCTGCGAAGCTTTATTGCTTAATTCACGACGGAGTACTTTTTCTGCCACATCCAGCACAAGCGTTCCTACTTGGTTTTTAACCTCGGTAAGTGCTGCCATTTTCTGGTTGGTGATGGCTTCCTGCGCATCAGCAATTATTTTATTGGCTTCAACTTTGGCCTGCTCTTTTGCTTCGCTGACTATTTTGTCTTTCGTAACCTTGGCTTCTTTCAGCATTTCAGCACGCTCTTCACGGGCTTTAGCCATCATCACTTCGTTTTCGTTTTTAAACTGTGCAATTTCTGCCTTTGCCCTTTCGGCAGTAGACAATGCATCAGCAATACCGTTCTCACGATCTTTTAACGACTGCAAAATAGGCTTCCAGGCAAACTTTTTTAAGATGAAAAGCAAGATAAAAAACGCAAGGAAGGTCCAGATTATCAAACCAAACGATGGTATGAGCAAATCCATAAAAAACTATTTTTATTTTTCTTAAAACTTGGTTGAATGAGAAATACTGCATTCGCCGCCCTGTGCTTTGAATGCAGTAATTTTTTG
>JBKJNG010000117.1:0-11401 GCA_046596065.1 Phnomibacter sp.
TATGGATGTTTTACCAGCACCGGATGGCGCTGTTATTATTATGATTTTTCCGGCATTCATTTGGTACCCTGGTTTTTAGTGGCAGCTCTTTGCGGGCGAAAATAGGTTATCGCTTGTTTCCCGGTCATTGGCATAAGGATTATTCAGCACGAATTTATTATGAGCGACACTCCATCTGCAAGAAATAGTACCTAAAAAGAAGGCAATCTAACTGCAATGGTTTTAAAATAGCCCTTAACCATTCCGTATTTAACAATCAAAGGCCGAAAGTATTTGTTGGCCCCGCTAAAACGCTGTCTTCGTAATGTTTCACAAATATTTCAAAAGCTTTAAAACTCAGTCAATAAAAAATGAGAATGTTTGCCTTTTTTTTAAGAATTTCGCAGCCCGTTCTTAAAAATTAGTATCATGAGTAACCAGCCAACAACGATTTTCGATAAAGTGTGGGATGCACACGTGGTTCGCCATATCGATGATGGTCCCGACGTTTTCTTTATCGACCGCCACTTTATACATGAAGTTACCAGCCCGGTAGCTTTTCTTGGCCTCGAAACCCGCGGCGTTAAAGTGATGTTTCCCGATAAAACATTCGCCACCGCCGATCATAATACGCCAACTATTAACCAGCACCTGCCGGTTAAAGATGCATTGTCATCCAACCAGTTAAAGGCGTTGGAAGATAACTCGGCTAAGTATGGTATCTCCCATTGGGGATTGGGCAATCCGAAAAATGGTATCGTGCATGTGGTTGGTCCTGAAAATGGCATTACGCTACCCGGCATGACCATCGTTTGCGGCGATTCGCATACATCCACCCACGGTGCTTTTGGCGCCATAGCCTTTGGTATTGGTACTTCCGAAGTGGAAATGGTATTGTCTTCCCAATGTATAATGCAGCCGAAACCAAAGAAAATGCGGCTGAATGTAAATGGCCAGCTGGGCAAAGGGGTTACGCCGAAAGATGTGGTGCTTTACATTATTGCCAAGCTGACTGCGGCCGGCGCCACCGGTTATTTTGTAGAATTTGCCGGCGAAGTTTTCCGCAACATGAGTATGGAAGGCCGGATGACGGTTTGCAATATGAGCATTGAAATGGGTGCCCGCGGCGGTCTCATAGCTCCCGACGAAACCACCTTCAACTATATAAACGGAAAAGATAAAGCGCCAAAAGGTGAAGCCTGGGAAAAAGACCTTGCTTACTGGAAAACGCTGGTAACGGATGAAGGTGCCACTTTCGATAAAGAATATAATTTCGATGCCGCCGACATAGAACCCATGATCACTTTCGGTACAAATCCCGGAATGGGCATTGGTATTTCAAAACATATTCCCATCACCGGCGAAACCGGCAGCGGTAAATCGAGCTACGAAAAATCGCTCAATTACATGGGCTTTCACGAAGATGATTCAATGATTGGCAAGAGGGTTGATTATGTATTTATCGGTAGTTGCACCAACGGTCGTATCGAAGATTTTCGTGCATTTGCTTCTATCATCAAGGGCCGCAAAAAAGCTGAACATGTAACGGCCTGGATTGTTCCGGGTTCGCATGTGGTAGAACAGCAGATAAAGGACGAGGGCATTCTGGATATTTTAACCGAAGCAGGTTTCCAGCTCCGCCAGCCGGGTTGTTCGGCTTGTTTGGCTATGAACGACGATAAAATACCAGCGGGTAAATACGCCGTAAGCACCAGCAACCGCAACTTCGAAGGACGCCAGGGCCCCGGTGCAAGAACCATGCTGGCAAGTCCTTTAGTGGCCGCAGCCGCAGCTGTTACAGGCGTGGTAACCGACCCAAGGGAACTGCTGAATTGATTTTGAGGTATTGAGATTGCGTGATTTTGGGATTGAGGAATTTTGAGATTTGAAATACAGGAATACAGAATACAATTTGAGGACGAACAGTAGTAATTCTGGTCATCATCGTTGTGTCAATCACTGCAACCGCATACCTTATCATCAGCTTAAATCCAGCTTCTGAACGGGCTATTAAAAGTTCATTGGACAAGCGACCATTATACAACGACGAATGACTATTGACCCAATGACTTAATGACTACCGTCTTTTACTAACGACTAATTACCAATGACCAACGACCTAAAATATGGCTTACGATAAATTTACAGTGCTTACCAGTACAGCGGTTCCAATGCCAATTGAAAATGTTGATACAGACCAGATCATTCCCGCCCGCTTTTTAAAGGCAACGGAACGCAAGGGTTTTGGCGATAATCTCTTCCGCGACTGGCGTTATAATAATGATAATACACCCAAGCAGGATTTTGTGTTGAACAATCCAATCTACCACGGTAAAATACTGGTGGGCGGTAAAAATTTTGGCAGTGGCAGCAGCCGGGAGCATGCTGCATGGGCCATTTACGATTATGGATTTCGTTGCGTCGTATCCAGCTTTTTCGCCGATATTTTTAAGGGCAATTCGGTAAACGTGGGCATTCTTCCGGTAACCGTTAGCGAGGTTTTTCTCAATAAAATTTTTACCGCTATTGAGGCTGACCCCAATACTTTGATAGAAGTAAGTCTTCCCACTCAGACCATTACCATTCTCGCCACCGGCGAACAGGAATCATTTGATATAAATGGTTACAAAAAAAATAACCTGACGAACGGTTACGATGACATCGATTACTTACAAGCTATCAACGAAGACATTAAGTCGTTTGCAGCAAAAAGCCTTTATTAGGTGAAACTTGAAATGTCAAAAGTCAAAAGTCAAATGTCATTTGTCAATATGTCATTTGTCAATACCCCTCAATGACGACTGACCCAATGACCCAAGGACTTCAATGACGACTGACCACTCACGATTGACCACTGACCTAATGATCAATAAATCAATGCCTCAACAGCGCTATATTGAAGTAATGGATACTACACTCCGTGATGGGGAACAGACCAGCGGTGTATCTTTTTCAGCCTCAGAAAAATTAACCATTGCGCAGCTTTTATTACTCGAAGTAAAAGTTGACCGTATTGAAGTTGCTTCTGCCCGGGTGTCGGAAGGCGAGTTTGATGCCGTTAAGAAAATTACCAAATGGGCGAAAGCAAAAGGCCTGTTAGATAAGGTTGAAGTGCTCACTTTCGTTGATGGCGAAACTTCTATACACTGGATGGAGAAGGCCGGCGCCAAAGTAATGAACCTGCTTACCAAAGGCTCGTTAAACCATCTTACTCACCAGCTAAAGAAAAAGCCGCAGGAGCATTTTGCGGATGTGGCTGAAGTAATTGCCCTCGCAAAAAAGAAAAACATAGCGGTAAATGTGTACCTCGAAGACTGGAGCAACGGCATGCGTCATTCGCCCGAATATGTTTTTCAGTACCTCGATTTCCTGGTAAAACAACCGGTAAAGCGCATCATGCTGCCCGACACGCTTGGCATCCTCATTCCTTCTGAAGTTGCTTTGTTCGTTAGCCAGACCATACAACGCTATCCCGGCATTCACTTCGATTTTCATGCGCACAACGATTACGATCTTGGTACGGCCAATGTGCTTGAAGGTGTAAAAGCCGGGGCGCAGGGTTTGCATCTTACCGTAAATGGCATGGGTGAAAGAGCGGGCAATGCACCACTGGCAAGCGCCATTGCTGTTCTCAACGATTTTATGCCCGACGTAAAAACATCCGTGGTAGAAAAATCATTATACAGTGTAAGTAAACTAGTGGAAACTTTCTCTGGTGTTCGCATACCGGTAAACAAACCTGTAGTGGGCGAAAACGTATTTACCCAAACCGCAGGTATTCATGCCGATGGCGATAAAAAAAACAAATTGTATTTCAGCGATCTGATGCCCGAGCGATTTGGCCGTCAGCGTAAATATGCATTGGGCAAAACGAGTGGCAAAGCAAATATTGAAAACAATTTACTGCAACTGGGTATAGAGTTGTCTGATGGTGATCTTAAAAAAGTTACGCAGCGTATTATTGAATTAGGCGACCGAAAAGAAGTAGTTACGCCAGCCGATCTTCCATACATTTTATCTGATGTCCTCGATAGTAATTCAATAGAAGAAAATGTGCGTATAGAAAATTATGTGCTTACGCATTCCAAGAATTTAAATCCTTCTGTAACGCTAAAAATATGTGTGCATGGAACCATGTATGAAGAACATGCGCAGGGCGACGGACAGTATGATGCGTTTATGAATGCATTGAAAAAGGTGTACAAACAGAAGAAACTCGAACTGCCTTTATTAAGCGATTATGCTGTGCGTATTCCACCCGGTGGTAAAAGTGATGCCTTGTGTGAAACCATCATCACCTGGTTGTACAATAACAGGGAATTTAAAACAAGAGGTCTTGACAGTGACCAAACAGTTGCTGCCATAAAAGCAACACTAAAAATGCTGAATAGTATCAATCAATAAAAGTAAATTTCGTGATTAGGAGATTTTGAGATTTACGTTTCATCTCACCACTCGCCACTCACGATTCACCACATTAATCATGGCAACAAAACATATTCTCATTGTTCCCGGCGACGGTATCGGGCAGGAAGTAACTGCAGTTGGTAAAAAAGTACTGGATAAAATAGCGGCAAATTTCGGGCATACATTTACCTATGACGAAGCGCTGATTGGTCATGTTGCTATAGAGGCAACGGGCGTTCCCTTGCCGGATGAATCTTTAGAAAAAATGAGGAAATCCGACGCAGTGTTATTTGGTGCGGTTGGTCATCCCAAATACGATAATGATCCGTCTGCAAAAGTGCGGCCTGAACAGGGCTTGCTGAAAATGCGCAAGGAGCTTGGCCTGTATGCAAACCTCCGTCCTATTAAATTATTTGATGAATTATTGAGTGCATCCAGCATTAAACCTGAAATATTAAAGGGCGCTGATATTCTCTTCTTCCGGGAATTAACCGGCGATATTTATTTTGGCGAAAAGGGCCGCAAGAACGATGGTGATACTGCCTATGATGTTGCGGAATACAGCCGCTATGAAGTAGAGCGCATTGCACGCAAAGCTTTTGAAGCTGCCAGAACCCGCCGCAAAAAATTAATGAGTGTAGATAAGGCCAACGTGCTCGAAACAAGCCGCCTTTGGCGGGAAGTGGTGCAGAAGGTTGCATTGGACTATCCCGATATTGAAGTAACGCACCAGTTTGTGGATAGTTGCGCTATGATGCTGATAAAAGATCCGAAGCAGTTTGATGTGGTGGTTACCGCTAATTTATTTGGCGATATCCTTACCGATGAAGCTTCCCAGATAGCAGGTTCCATGGGCATGCTTGCAAGTGCTTCCATAGGCGACAGCACCGGCGTTTACGAGCCTATTCACGGCTCTGCACACGATATAACGGGCAAAGGTGTTGCCAACCCTTTAGCATCTGTTTTATCAGCTGCTTTATTGCTTGATATTTCTTTTGGTATGAAAGCAGAATCTGAAGCAGTAATTAATGCGGTTGATAAGGTTTTGAAAGCCGGTTTCCGCACAAGAGATATTGCCGATGCAAATACGCCCGCTGATAAATTATTAGGTACAGATGCTATGGGCGACGCGGTACTGGGGTATTTATAGAAACTTTTTTATACTAAAAAGGAAGCGGTTGGTGATCAGCTGCTTCCTTTTTTTAGGTTGGTTGTATCACTTAAAACAACCCGAATAACTGGCTGTCTATCCTCTGTATAATTTCCCCAAGGTGCTCTTCATTTTCTGCGAATTTATTCTTGTCAACATCAATAATCAGCAGCGGACCTTCCTTGTAATTATCTACAAACTTGTTGTAGTATTCATTCAATTTTTTCAGGTAATCAAGACGGATATTTTCTTCGTATTCACGACCGCGTTTTTGTATTTGCCCTACGAGAGTTGGTACCGATGCTTTTAAATAAATCATCAGGTCTGGTGGCTGTACCATGCTTTTCAGCGTTTCGAAAAACTTGTAGTAATTATCAAAATCACGTTTCGGCATCAGGCCCATCTCGTGCAGGTTCGGGGCAAAAATCATCGCATCTTCATAAATGGTTCTGTCCTGGACAATGGTTTCGGTGCCACGATGTATTTCAAGCAACTGGTTAAGGCGGCTGTTTAAAAAATAAATCTGCAGGTTAAAACTCCAACGGGGCATATCATCGTAAAAATCGCCGAGGTAGGGGTTATGGTCCACATCTTCAAACTGCGGAATCCACCGGTAATGCTTGCTTAGCATTTCTGTTAAGGTTGTTTTACCTGCCCCAATGTTGCCTGCTACTGCTATATGCTTCGGTTTCTTTGCCTTTGCCATTTAATTTGTTATACTTAATTCGGGTAGTGGAATATTGCTTGCTGATTGCTAAGTTGCTGCAAACCGTGTTCCAAATATTCGTTTGGAATACGGTCGGATTTAAAGCGTTTGGCAAAATAAGGTTTTTTCGTGTGCCGCACTGCGGTTCGCTTTGCCATACCGCAACTAATAATCCGACTGGTCGTTTTTTATCTTTTTTTACGCAAAAAATTAATTGTTAAGCCGACAATTAAGTATTCAGATAGATTTGTTACTGCTGTTATAATTTAATACCATTTTTAAAAAGGTAGTAAAAGGATGATGGCATTGTGCTGAATAACGCTCAACCATTTCGATATCAAAATTATCATACTAAAAAATTTGCGATGCCAGGTGATTCACTGAATATAAATAACAAAGCAACTGCTCAGAATACCTACGATGCCGTTGTAATTGGGTCTGGTATAAGCGGCGGGTGGGCCGCAAAAGAATTAACCGAAAAGGGTTTGAAAGTTTTAATGCTGGAACGTGGGCGTCCGCACGAACATGTAAAGGATTATGCAAGCGCAAACAAAAATCCCTGGGAGTTTGAACACCGTGGCCGGGCACCGCTCCAATATAAAAAAGACAACCCTGTAATTTCCCGCGACTGGGCCATGTATGGCACGGCTGCGCAGGAGGCTATTTTGGATAGTTGGGTAAACGAAAAGGATTGTCCGTACGTGCAGGAAAAACCATTTGCCTGGTGGCGCAGTTACCAGTTGGGTGGCCGCTCAACTTTATGGGGCAGGCAGAGTTATCGTTTAAGCGATATTGATTTTGAAGCAAACGCAAAAGATGGCATCGCGGTGGATTGGCCTATCCGCTATAAAGACATTGCACCCTGGTACGCATATGTGGAGAAATTCGCAGGCATCAGTGGATCTATGGAAGGCCTTGCCCATTTGCCCGACGGTCATTTTTTACCACCGATGGATTTGAATTGCGTGGAAAAAGACGTGGCAGCAAGAATTAAAGAAAGTTACAAAGGACAGCGCCACCTGTTTATTGGCCGCGTCGCAAATCTTACACAGGCGATACCAGGCCGCACACAATGCCAGTTCCGCAACCGCTGCTGGGAAGGTTGTCCTTTTGGCGGATATTTCAGCACCCAATCATCTACCCTGCCTGCGGCAAGGGCTACAGGAAATTTAACTGTACGTCCCTGGAGCATTGTTACAAAAATTATTTACGATAAAGACACTAAAAAAGCCACCGGTGTTGAAGTGCTGGATGCGGAAAATAATAAGACCTACGAGTTTCATGCAAAAATTGTTTTCTTAAATGCATCCACCTTAAACAGCGCATGGGTGCTCATGAATTCCGCCACTGAAATTTGGCCTGAAGGTCTTGGTAGCAGCAGCGGCGAGCTGGGGCATAACATCATGGACCATCATTACATGCTGGGAGCGCAGGGCGATATAGAAGGGTACGAAGACAAATATTATTATGGCCGCCGTGCAAATGGTTTTTACATTTCCCGCTTTGCAAATTTGTATGGGGATAAAAGAGATTTTTTGCGGGGGTATGGTTACCAGGGAAGTGCGAGCCGCCAGGGTTGGGCACGTGATGTAGCAGAAATGACCATTGGTGCCGATTATAAAGATGCGCTCACTGAACCAGGTGCATGGACCATTGGTGCCACCGGTTTTGGTGAAATATTACCTTACAACGATAACAGGATTTACCTGAATAAAACCGTAAAAGATAAATGGGGTTTACCGGTGCTTACCATGGATGCAGAATTGAAAGAGAATGAATTAAAAATGCGTAAGGATATCATCAAAGAACTGGTGGCCATGTTCGAAGCATCCGGCGTAAAAAATATTACAACCTGGGATAAGGATTACAATATCGGCCAGGGCATTCACGAAATGGGTAGCGCCCGTATGGGAAGAGATGAAAAAACATCCGTTTTAAACGGGCAAAACCAGGTTTGGGATGCAAAAAATGTATTTGTAACCGATGGTGCCTGCATGACATCGAGCGCCTGCCAAAACCCCTCTTTAACCTATATGGCATTAACAGCAAGAGCTGCGGATTTTGGGGTGAATGAATTGAAAAAAGGTAATATTTAAAGTAGTTCATAGGTGATAATTCATCGTTATTGAGAAATACATGAATATACTTTTTTGAAGAAGCATTCGTAATGCAAACCGGCGCAGAAAGATGGATAGCCTCTTTAACTCAGTTCACAGATTATGGGTCATCGTTACGTTAATGGCAAATACCTCAAATAATATCTGGTGTTACAAGATAGACAGGTGATGGACGTTTTGAATCTTTAAATGCCCTTATTGAAATGGCAAAGAAAACTATGGCATCAACAAAGTGTACAATCGGAGAAAATTATTATATGGCTTATATCAACGAATCGATCTGTTGCATTAGTTATCTCAGGTTTGTATATAAAGATGAGGGATCGGTTTACACGGAAACTGATTTCAGCAAATGAAGCGGATTATCTGGAAATCGCAGGTATTCCTCCCAGTAACGGATTCTGCTATCTTTATCGAAAATCTAAAAATTTATGGATAGGTACATCGTTATTTCCGCCCATACCGCAGAAGATTGTCGCATGGCGGTTAAATATTTCAGAGAATACCATGCGGGATTTCTCACGCATTTTGAGTGGGGTTGTTACGACAACGATCATCATGCCTATGCTATTATCGAAGCTGAAAGCCACGAAAATGCGTTGATGTCTGTACCCCCGCTTTTTCGGGAAAAAGCTAAAGCTGTAAAGCTTACTTATTTCAAACCTTCTGCAACAGCAGATGCTACGCATAGCAAACCTGCTTAACAATGCACGTCCGGTAAATGCAATTGTGATAAAAAGGCTCTGCGGCCAATGTTTTTTCGTTGTAAAGTTTGCGTTGATTAAGCGCAATATTTCGGCTAGTAATAATGCACACGCATTGCTTTCCGAACCATTTCAATAGTGACGGCGGCGTTAGCTCTTGCTTTTTCTTTACCTGCTTTCATCACTTTTCCGAGGTAGGCAGTGTCGGCCAAAAGCGCATCGGTTTTTTCGCGGATCGGTTTTAAAAAATTCACCATGTCTTCACCGAGTTGCTTTTTAAGATCACCATAGCGGATCACCACGTTTCCCGCTGAAGAATTAGCATACGCCTCCTGGAAATATTGCAGTGTGTCCGGCTTGCTTACCAGCCGCATCATGGTAAACAGGTTTTCAATATAATCGGGAGGGGTAGCATGGGGCGTTTCAGGTCCCTGGTCGGTTTTCGCTTTTTTTAATTTTTTCAGGATCATATCTTCCGAATCAGCGAGGTACAAAGTGTTCATCTGGTTCTCACTTTTGCTCATTTTACCATTGCCATCCAGGCTTAAAATCTTCACCAGTTTTTTGCCATCATAACTAAACGCCTGAGGTTCCATCAAAATTTCTTTGCCATTGCCATAACGGTGGTTAAAGCGCTGCGCAAAATTACGTGCCATTTCCAGGTGTTGTTCCTGGTCTTTACCAACGGGTACCTTGGTAGCCCGTTGTATAATAATATCAGCCGCCTGCAGCACGGGATAGGTAAGCAGGCCTGCATTTACATTATCCGGGTTCTGGCGCACTTTATCTTTAAAAGTGACTGTTTTCTCCAGCTCGCCCTGGTAGGCCAGCATGTTCAGGTACAGGTACAGTTCGGCAATTTCGGGCACATCGCTTTGCACGTACAGCGTTGTTTTTTCGGGGTCGAGGCCACTGGCAATATTTTCTGCCAGCACCCGTATTACACTGTTCTGTAATTCGCGGGTATCGGGGTGCGTGGTAAGGCTATGCCAGTCGGCAATAAAAACATAACAGTCAAAATTTTGCTGCAGCTCAATAAAATTGCGGGTGGCGCCAAAATAGTTGCCCAGGTGCATCATGCCGGTTGGGCGAATGCCTGTTAATATCCGTTCTTTTAACATAAGGCGGTGAAGATAAAGAGAGGATTTTGGGATTTCGGAATTTTGGGATTTGGGTGAGGGGAGATTTGGGTAAGTATTCTGGAGAAAGCCTGCCATTGGATTTCTGCCATGCATACAATAGCTTTATAACCAGGTACACGGCTAAATATGAAATCATTTACTACCGAATGGATAAGCATTACCAGGGAATACTTTGGGGATGGACTGGTGAAACTGCATATAAAAACAAACGATCAGCTGCTAAACGAAGTGACCGGCATGCGACCGGAAAACGTCCAGAAAGAATTTCTGGGCTGGTGCGTACAGCGAAATATTCGCATGAACTAAGCCGCAACCCGCGACCAACTATTACCCGGCCCTGCGCCGGTTTATTTATGCTTGTATTGAAGCCGGAACAAGGAGCAACCGGTAATAGTGCCGTCACGTCCAGTATATTTTTTCACCAAAACTTTTATCCCGGATTTATGCAGCATATTTGTCAGAGCACACCGGTTACTCCTTATTCCTAACCTGTCCTTTCGCTGCCATTGCATGATCAACCAAAACCCCGAACAAATAGCCCGCGATAAAATTGATCGCCAGCTTTTAGCTGCGGGATGGATTATACAGTCTACATCGAAACTTAATTTAAACGCAGGCATAGGCGTAGCCGTTAAAGAATATCATACAAACGTTGGCCCGGCAGATTATGTGTTGTTTGCAAATAAAGAAGCCGTTGGCATTATAGAAGCCAAACGCGAAGAGGAAGGACACCGTATGTCGGTGCATGAAAACCAGGCGGAGTATTATTCCAAAGCAAAGCTGAAACATATTGATAACGGACAGCTTCCTTTTGTGTATGAGAGCACGGGTGAAGTAACCCGCTTTACCGATAACCGCGATCCAAAGCCAAGAGCAAGACCCGTATTTACTTTCCATCGCCCCGAAACTTTAGGTGCATGGATGAAACAAACAAAAACACTACGGGCGGCGTTGCTGGATATTCCCGCTTTGCCAATCGGTGGTTTGCGTGAATGCCAGATAACCGCAATCAATAACCTCGAAGAATCGTTTAAATATTGCAAGCCAAAAGCACTCATTCAGATGGCAACGGGTAGCGGAAAAACTTTTACTGCTATCACATTTATTTATCGCCTGCTGAAATATGCCAAGGCTAAACGCATTTTGTTTTTGGTGGACACAAAAAACCTGGGAGAACAGGCCGAACAGGAATTTAT
>JBKJNG010000156.1:0-4391 GCA_046596065.1 Phnomibacter sp.
TGCCCCGATAATAAACGCTTTCGATTGTGGGTAGGTTCCTTTATCAATCAAAGAAGTTGACTCCGGATCAAGACCGGTATATTTTGTACTGGTTATCAGGTTTTGACCCGATACATAAAGTCTCAGGTTTTTTATACCAATCTTTGCGGTATTGAACGAGTAACCGAGTTCGATATTCTTAAGTCTTAAATAAGACGCATCTTCCACAAAAACGCTGGAAACATTACCACCACCATTATTATTAAATGTTACACGTGGCGTTGTATTACTGGTACCTTCTCCATGCCAGCTATCCAATACTGATACCATGGAATTAAATGGACGCGTATCATAGTTCAATATCTGTTTCAGATCATTATAGCGATCAACTCCATTTATACCCTGGAATAAAAATGAGAAATCGAAATGCATGTATTCGGCAGAAAAAGAAAGGCCATAGGTAAGTTTGGGAATGGAGCTGCCAATGTAAGTTCTGTCGTTTGCATTGATCTGACCGTCATTGTCAAGGTCTTTAAACTTAATGTCACCGGGTTGTGTTCCGTTTGCATTTGTAAATAAAGTCTTGGTCACTTCACCGGCGGTTTGATAGATGCCATCAAACACATAACCATAGTAAGAGCTGATTGGCTGGCCAACTTCGGTTTTTGTATGAGTGCCGTCATCAATGATGCTTTTTACAAAAGTTTGCAGTTTATCTACCCTGTTTGTGAGGGTTGCCATGTTGGCATTTACATAATATTTAAATGCATTATCGTTGTTCTGAAAATTAAGGCCAAACTCAAAACCTTTGTTGCTTACTTCCCCTGCGTTTACATAGGTTTTTTCGATCACGCCAACCGAAACTGCCGGTAATCCTACAGCTAACAAAATATCAGTGGTGTTTTTTATGAAGTAATCAGCGGAGAACGATAACTTGTTTCTTAGTATTCCTAAATCAAGGCCGTAGTTGGTTTGTGTAGTAGTTTCCCATTTTATATCAGGGTTGCCATAGCGTATCGTATTAACTACACCGCCCACTTTTGTAACAACTGTTTCATAAGCATGGTCGGGTATTTCCTGGTTGCCGGATTGTCCCCAGCTTGCTCTTAGTTTCAGGTTTGAAATCCAATCAACATTCTCCATGAATTTTTCCTGTGAAACTCTCCAGCCTGCGGAAACGGATGGGAAGTAGCCCCATTTATTATTAGGGCCAAACCTGGAAGAACCATCTGCTCTAACAGTACCGGTAACAAAATATCTATTATCATAACCGTAGGTTGCTGAAGCGAAATAGGAAACTAAATTCCAGCTGCTTGCTGAACCACCATTGTATAAATTATTAGTACTGCCGTAGTCGAGATACCTGAATGGATCGGTGTTGTTATCATAAAATTGCCTGCTGCCACCAATTCCGGAAGATTTGCTTTTAATTGTTTCAGTACCTAGAAGGGCATTGATGCTGTGTTTGTTATTGATCGTTTTCAGGTAGTTCAGCGTATTACTGAAAGTAAACGTCATGTCTTCACCACGGTTCTCATCAAGGTTATCCGGTTTATTGTTTCTGCCATAACCCGGGTATAATTCATTGGGATCATTGTCATTATCGTCACCAAAATTTTGAGCGAAATTTTTGTTGTGGGAGAAACTGATATCTACGCCAACGTTACTTCTAAATTTCAAAGAGTTGTCTTTCAGGATCGCATATTCTCCGAACACGTTTCCAAAAGTTTGATAAGTGTTTCGTTTATCGTCGGTGAAATGAACGATCGCAATTGGATTTGATGCAAACTCATAGTTTTTATTCCAGCCACCATTGCTATTATTATTTAAATAGAATGGAAGGTCGGTATATGGATTTGTTGCAGTCCATGTTGGATCGGTTTCTTTTTTATATACTGATAAAACCGGTGGACGCAGCAATGCATGACGGATAACGCCTGGAGCGTCACCGGAACTTGACAGTTTATCCTGCATAGCATAACTGATCTGGAGATTGGTACCAACAGTAAGACGGTCAGTAACATTTGCATTAATATTCGTTCTGAAATTAACACGCTGATACTTGTCATGATTTTCAACCACAATACCATCCTGTCCAAAATAACCGGCAGAAATCAGGTATTGCACTTTATCACTTCCGCCGCTGGCAGATACCTGCAGACTTTTGGAAATGCCGGTGTTGAACAATTCATTTAACCAATCAGTATTTGCAAGATCTGTTCTGCTTCTATCGGCTGCATAAGGGCTTATATCACCAGCAGCATTCCCAGAAGTATTATGCCATGCCATATCTTTTACCGTTAAATACTGGTCAGCATTCAGCATCTTTGGAAGATTGGTAGCCATATAAAAACCAGAGTAATAATCTACGTCGACATTCATTTTTCCCTTTTGACCACTGATGGTAGTAATAAGTACTACACCGCCTGCGGCTCTTGATCCATAGATGGCAGTGGCAGAGGCATCCTTTAAAACGGTCATTGATTTTAAATCTGAAACATTAAGGAAGGATATGTCGCGGGTAGGAACACCATCCACTACGTAAAGCACTTCATTGTTGCCAAGTGTGCCTTCACCTCGTATGCGAATCTTGATTCCATCACCGGGGGCGCCTGTATTAGCGGCGACAAATACACCGGCAACCTGTCCCTGCAGTGCCTGTGCTACATCTGCTATTCTTGTCTTTGATATGTCTTTCATATCAACAGTTGAAACAGCCCCGGAGATGGATGCCTTCTTTTGGCTGCTGTAACCTACCACCACTACATCATTCATAGTATTTACATCGGTTTCTAATGTAATGTCGAATTGGGTTCTGCCTGAAATGGCTAACTCCTGTTTTTTAAATCCTATATAACTGAACTGAAGGATCGAATTGCCAGGAGCTGTCAGGCTGAAATCACCATTGGCATCTGTTGCAGTTGCGACGGTGGAATTTTTTACGCCAACAGAAACACCCACCATGGGGCTCCCTTCCTTAGTAATTACTTTGCCAGAAATTTTAATATCACTGGCAGATTGAGCTGTTGCAGAAAATTGCATGATAATAAATGCAAGAAAGCAACAAGTGAGTTTAACACCCGACCCTACATGTTTGGTAGCATGGAGAAAAATACTAATAAGATTTTTTTTCATAAATGCATCGTTTAAATATTAATTAAAAAATTATCGCATGAATCTTTGGTTAAATTCATGTGTACTGAAGCAGTTTTTTTTAAATAAAAAATTTCTGTTTAGCGTGCAGCATAAACGTTTTGATTGTAACACTCCGGGGTATTTATTTTTCCATATTTGTTTTAAAATTTTATTGGTTACCAATTTTAATTCTATCATTTTTTTGATGTTGTAACAGCAACAAATGGGTATGCGTTATTTTGATTTTACTTTTTTATAATCAGGATCCATTGCAGGTGTACGCAGGCCAGCAACTTCGTCAGCCATCAGGATAAAAACATTCCAGCATAACCCTTTGGTAGATGGCCACCAGCTATCCGTAGTGGTCCATTTTGTTGGTGTAAATTCTTTACTGAACGGCCATTTTGGATTGAGGTAAATTTCTGCCCACACCCTGTTTTCCATTAAAGGAATTGCTTTTTTCCATCCGTGTTTTAATCCAACTACATAAGCACAGTATTCGGCCCTGAACCAGCTGCCGCCATTGTAATAAAATCCATCACTTTTTCCATTGCTGTAATTCTCTTCACCAAATTTTTCAAATGGCTGATAATCGCCACTGAGATAAGCAAAGCCTTTTTCATCTTTTGTAAGCCGCACACAAATAGGTGCAGTAGTGCCATATTCAGGATGAGGAGCGTTGGAAACTTTATTTAGAACAGGAATTTGATCGAGGTGATTTTTCACCATTTCATCTGTTAGTATTGGTCGGTTAAATAACCAAAGGGAAAAGAATTCAGGTTCAAGATCAGTAAGCGTTATGATGTCGGGGAAATTGCGGTCGAATAATACATGCTTTCTTTTTGCATCGTAAAAATTCCGGTATTCGTTTTCAGCTTTTTGTATGTAGGCTTCAGAAATATCAAAGCCCAATTCTTTGATCGTTCTTAATGCAATGGCAAGCATACCCTGGTTTACACCCAAACGGTCTGTTTTAGGATTGAAATCAACGATATCTACCTGGCTCAGCGAAAAATGAGATTTACATTTCCCATCCCTGTCGGCATCAAATTCGTTTAACACATAGTCAACCGCCTTTTTGATTTTTTGCTGTGGAAGGGCAACGTCGAAACGACGTTTGTTCATCATGGCCCAGATCAGCCATTCAATAGTGGCTTCATTATCCTTTGCTTCCACCGATCCCATTAGCGGCGTAATAATTGTGCCAATGCCGCCTTTTGGTGTTTGTGTTTTACCCCATTGCTCCCAAATAGACAAATTCAATGCTTTGTTGTAAG
>JBKJNG010000228.1:0-3469 GCA_046596065.1 Phnomibacter sp.
AAATTAAAAAAAATGCGAAAAATCATTCTATCTCTACACACAACACTTGATGGCTTTGTAGCCGGCCCTAATGGCGAAATGGACTGGATAAAACTGGATGATGAAATGTTCGATCTAATTGGAGGTTTTACCGGCAATGCAGACACGGCTTTATACGGCCGTATAACCTGGGAAATGATGGAAAGCTACTGGCCAACAGCAGCAGAAAAACCCAATGCCACCAAACACGATATTGAACATTCAAAATGGTATAACAACACACAGAAAGTTGTTCTTTCCCGAACAGTGAAAGGCTATAAAAATAAAACAATTTTTCTTGCAGATAATATTCCAACTGAAATAGAAAACTTGAAAAACCAGCCGGGTAAAAATATCCTGATTTTTGGAAGTCCATCCGCAGCGCATACATTAATGGAGCATAATCTTATTGATGAATACTGGCTGTTTATCAACCCCGTTCTTTTAGGAAAAGGAATTCCGGTATTTGCAAAAATCATTACCCGGATTGGTTTGCAACTTGTAACCAGCAAAACATTCGCGAATGGCGTTATCGGATTACATTACATTGTTGAAGGAGTAATCAGTTGATTTTAAAAAAAATAAATCATGAAAAAACAAGTTCTTATTGTACTGCTTATTGTATGTTGCTGTAAAGTTTTTTCGCAGCAGGAACATTACGAGGTATTTGCCATAAAATTTGCGTCTCCTACCCACCCTTTCCCCATTTCGGCCCTGGCAGATAAAGGTCCCACAACCGATAGTGTAAAAATGGATTTTATGATCTGGCTGATCAGGGGCGATAATGGTCGGAATATTTTAGTGGACGCAGGCTTCTTAAATGATATGGAAGAAACCAAAGATTTCAGTTTAAAAAATTATCAGCGCCCTGATTCAGCATTGCTAAAACTAAACGTAAAGGCCGGAGAGATAACCGATATTATTTTAAGCCACCCGCATTGGGATCATGCGGATGGTGTTGACCTGTTTCCTAATGCGCAGGTATGGATGCAAAAAGAAGACTTTAATTATTTCGTAAGTACCGCCTGGCAAAAAGATGGCAACAATGGTGGCTTTAATAAAAGAGATGTAAGAAAAATGGTTGAATTAAATCTCGCTGGCAAACTAACACTGGTGGATGGAGATGATAAAGAAATTATACCCGGTATTAAAGTATTCACAGGTTCGCGGCACACATTCAATTCGCAATATGTACTTGTGCAAACAGGTATTAACAAAATAATTCTAGCATCGGATAATATTTGGATTTATTATAGTCTTGAACACCTGGTGCCCGCATCCGCCGGCGGCACGTTGGACCCTGCCGGTTATGTAAAAGCTATGCAAAGAATGAAAATACTTGCCAGCGATCCAAGGTTCATCATTCCCGGTCACGACTCAAAAGTTTTTACCCTCTTTCCGGCTGTAACAGATGGCGTCGTAAAAATTAAATAATCTGAAAATATAGGTGCCGGATAAAGTTTTTATAGCTTTTCACTGCTACCCAAATTAAAACAATAAAGATATGAATACCTCAAACCTCGTATGGGAAAATGTGGATGCCTACATAAGATCTTTTCCCGCAGAGATGCAGGAGATTTTAAAAGAAATCAGGAAGACAATTCACAAGCATGCACCCAATGCCAGCGAAGGAATTAGCTATGGCATGCCAGCGTATAAAATAAACGATAAGCCTTTGGTTTATTTTGCCGCGTTTAAAAATCATATCGGCTTTTATGCCACGCCAACCGGGCACGAGGCCTTTGCCAAAGAACTTTCGATATATAAACAGGGCAAAGGCTCTGTGCGATTCCCGATCGATAAACCCATGCCGATATCACTTATTGCAAACATCGTAGCATTCAGGTTAGCACAGAATATGGAGCCAAAGAAAAAAGGTTAAGAAGCTGGAATTGTTTGGTAATAAAAACTTAGGTCAGTCTATTGATTGTAATAACAATTTCCTGGCCTTCATTTTTCGCAGGACGATCTTGCAAAGAATAATAAATAAAATTCCCAAAGTGGCTTCGGTTGCAAGCATGTATTTACTATTATATTTATCGTGAGCCCAGCCATCAAAATTTGCATTGTATGCAGATTAATGCAGGATTTCAAAATCACTACAGTAGAAAATTCCGGAGACCAACAACGAATTGTTTACATTCAAAACAAACCTCTTTCCGGCGGCAAATCGTCAACGTACCTTCTCTAAAAATATCCCAAAAAATCCATACAAAATTCGGGTTAACTTTCAGGCAACCCGGGCGAACGTCCAGGAAAATGAATAGCCTTGCACCCTGGGATCTTTACGGAAAATTTTAGATACTTTACAACCAATTCGACATAGCTTAGTATTTGTAATCGTGAAAGAACGGAAATTAATCTATTAAAATATTTATACCTTGTTTTTATGAAATGGCATATTAATCCTCGCATGTTATCCCTTGCCATTCTATTGCCTTTAAACCAGTTGCTATCGCAGAAATTATACAGGTTTACCACCACGGAATTACTAAGCCAGGCAAAAGCAAACGGCAGCAGTTTTATTAATGGTTATTTTCTGAATTATGCCCTGCCTTTAATTGATACGGAAGTTGCTGTGCAAATGGCAAGGATAGCAGGTGCAGAGGGCCCTAACAAGTATACGGATATGATAACACTTCAATGCCGGGATGATTCACTTAGGCAATTCTTATTGAATAACTTACTTGCCCATGATAAATTATGCGATGCGCCAATGGTAGCAAAACCTGCTTACGACCAATCTATGAGTGGCGTATATGAATATTGGCCGATAACCAACGAAATACTGACCCAGGTAGAGGGTGATACAAGTTTCATAGCGACCGCTACAAAAGAGTTTAATTTTTGGGGGCCGATGGCGTGGGGTTACATGGATACCATAATGAGGTCAGGTGCGCAGCAGTTTGCAATAAAGAGTGGAAAAAGAAAATTTAGTCCATGCCTGCTTGCTTCATATGGGAACAGTACATTATGGGCTTCCTGTATTTATTTTATTACAGGCAAAGATGAATATGGCTCTTCAAACGATCACTTAAACGAAATCTATAAAAAGGTAATAAAAGTAGGTGTAAGAAGAAAAAATCACGAAGAGAAAAAAGGGATTGTACAATTGGTAAAGAAAGATATTGCTTCAACAACTACAGTTGTCAACACTATCGATTCACTCGACTTTGATTCAATCCCGTTAATAAAAGAAAAACTTGAGGAGGTCCGTAAAAACCACAATTGGCAAATCATAATTTATACGCACGGAAATAAAGGCCTGCTATTTTTATATTATGAAGAAAAAATGATGATGGAATTATCAAGGCAATGGGTGGGCATTCCTGCTACCTACTTAGTTGAATTGACTTCGCCATCAACAATCGATTTTACCAGCATTAAATACAGGGATCGCTACTAAATACCCAAAAAGTGCCGGGGATAAGCTGTATATTGACTTCGGTAT
>JBKJNG010000185.1:0-3494 GCA_046596065.1 Phnomibacter sp.
GTTACCGTTTCATAATTCGGTTTTTTCGTATTTCCGCCAGCGTAACCCGACACGGCGTCCCGAACCCCCACGAGGCTCTGAAATACAATTTCAGAGTGCCAGAAACAGCCTTCTGCAAAAGTTGCTACCGCTTCTTTTCCTGCTGGTTTTTGTTTATCACCCACCGGTATTTTTGTCTGTTGATTTTGTGATTGCACGCAAGAACTTAGTACGATCAAGCAGGTAAACGCGGCTATAAAAACTTTCATTTTTTGATTATTTAATTTATGTTAATTTAAGAAGCGGGCTATTCGTTTTTGGAGTTGGTCGGTGGTTTTCCACCTTCCGGTACAAATATCAGAGCATCCGAATCGAGGCAATAACGTTTGCCTGTTGGTGCCGGGCCATCATCAAATACATGTCCTAAATGGGAACCACTTTTACTATCAACCACTTCCAATCGTTGCATACCTCCAGTATTATCAGCTACCAGCATAACAGCATCGGAACTAACGGGCCCGTAAAAACTTGGCCATCCTGTGCCGGAATCAAACTTTGTTTCAGAGCTAAAGAGCGGCTGTAAAGTGGCTGCTGAATAGTATGTTCCTTTCTTAAAAAAATGATTGTATTTGCCTGAGCCTGCAGGTTCAGTACCGCGTTGCCGGAGAATATAATACTGTGGTTTTGTCAGCTTTTCTTTCCATTCCGCATCTGTATATTTTATGGGGAATTCTGTTTTAGCGTTGACTACCTCCGGGTCAGGAAATTTCGATTTGTTGTTTTGAGCCTGCCCGCAATTGCTGGTTAATAATGCCAAACAGGTTGTAACAGACAATAGTATTGTTTTCATAAATTTTAATTGTCTTGTATAAACGAAAGTTGACTGGCAATGGATTGGTGCAAATTCATAAAGAATTACAAAAATAATGAAGGTGTTCGCCCGCCAACTTCCGGTTGCCTGCCAAATATCCGCCACCTGCAAAAAGTAATAAAGGCTGGTAATACACAGCCTGATTTTCTATTTCCGATGAAAGGCGGCTGATCAGTAAAAAAATTGTTCTTTGGTAATTTTGCCATCTTTTACTTCGTAAACAACTATTTCATCCATTTTCATGCGTCCCATACCTTTCATGGTTACATCCATTCCCATGGCTAAAGAAAAATGGTTGCCTGCAACAATAGGTTCATTGGAATAGCCGCCATGCATTTCTTCTACCATTTCTCCAAAATGCTTTCCCTTTTGCTTAATGGCTTCTATTCCCTCCACTGTTTGAAGACCGGGAGAATGAGCCGGTTCTATGCTTACCGCGTTATCTGCAAACAGTTCATCCTGTATCTGATCCCATTGGCCGGTTTGAGCTAATTGGTTAAAACGATTAGCGATTTCATTGATTGACATAACAAAAGTTTTTTAAGATAAAAAATAATTAGAGTAAGATATGAAATTTGGAAGCAGGTAAAAAATTAAAACAGGATTAAAATTTTTCTATTTTAATCCTGTCTATAGTAATCTATTATTGAAGAGTAATGTTGCTATTTCTTTTGTAACCAATTTGCGTGCCTTGCTACCACCTGCCAATTTCCGCTGTTATTTACCCATACATCCGTCATTAAAAAGTCACCATTCCATTCTTTACCACTAATATCGGCTTGCTGGTTAAACCAACTGTTTACCACCGCTGTATTACCGTAGGTTCTAACTTTAATTTTATCAAAGTGAAAACTTGTACAATTGTATTTTACAAGCGCTGCCAGCCATTGCCCTTTCGTCATCAATTCTCCCGTTGAAAGTGAACTGGTAAGCGTAAAATCATCCGCAAGTATTTCACTGCAGGTTTTTTCATCTTTATTTTTCCATGCATTCATCCATTTGGTTTCAAGATCTAAAAATTGTTGTTCCATGCGTAGCTTTTTTTTTAAAACAAGAGAAAATAATAATTGGATCAGTTCTTAAGAAAAAAACAAGGTAAAAGGGTTTTAAATTTTCGTTCTTACAGTAAGTTAATCATTGCATTGAAACTGATTACGCGTTTTTATTTCAATAAACAAACATTTAACGCATACTACTCAAGCCTTTTTATTGTTGTACTTACTCCGCCCTGTTTTAGCAATATACTTTCTGCTTTTTGTCCGTTGGTTTTAAGCAACGAAAAATCGCCATTTATTTCCATCAGGAAAAAAGTGGTATCGGAAGTGAAATATACTTTCCATTCGATGGGAGTACCCTTGATGCCAACGATAAGTCCCTTATCTTTTTGGCTGATGATTAAAGTGTCGTTCTCTACTTTATACTGACCTGTGTATTGCAATAAAACCGGATCGGGAACTTCAACAACTTTTCTTGTCTCCGGCATCAATCCCTGCCATTTATAAACGCTGGCAACACTGTTTATAATCTCGCCATTTAAAGCGCCGTTATCACTATTGCTCATTACCACCACACCATTGCCATCAAAGCTGCCCATATAGGCGGCTGTAAAGCCTTCGTCCTGGCCATTATGAGAAAAATATTTGATACCCGCTTTATCTGAAATAAATACCCCCAGCGCAACCGTGCTATCGATGTAAGGTGTAAGCCTTAGCCGGGTCATTTGCTGTGATAAAACTTTTTCCGATTTACCAATCAGCGCCAGTTGCGTTTCAATAATATACCTACTTAAATCGGTGGGGTTTGTCCATAGTCCTGCGGCTGCCTGTTCGGGATACAAATGGTATTTTCCTTTTACTTCCTTTCCATCGTCATAGTAAGCTGTTGCATATGCTTTTTGTCCTGAATCGAAGGGTTGTTTGTAGGTACTGTTGATCATGCCAAGTGGCTTTAAAACATGCTCCCACATATAAGTTTCATAGGGTTGCTTTGTAATATCCATGAGTATTAGCTGAGAAATAGTAGTGCCCCCGCCAGCGTATTTAAATCTAAGCCCCGGTTCAAATAATGAACGCACTGCTTCGGTATTGGCAGGTCGTTTGCCATCAAGTATTTGTGGAAGGGAAGGGATACTGTCTCCCATGGTATAACCGGGAAAACCATGTACACTTAACCCGGCCGTATGCGAAAGCAAATTGGCAATACTGATTGTTTTGCCTTTTGCTACAGAATCGTAAGGAAATTTCCAGGAGGTCAAATACTTGTTTATGTCGGTATAGAGATCAATTTTTTTATCCTGCGCAAGGGTCAATATTCCTACACCATTTAATGATTTACTGATGGATCCAGCCTGGAAACGGGTTTCAGTTGTAACTGGTCTTTTTTCTGCTTCATCTGCCCATCCGTATCCTTTTACCCAATCTATTTTATAATCTTTTATTACCCCAATACTTACTCCTTTTATTTTGTAATGTATCATGCGTTCCTCAAGGGTCCATCCAGGTACACCCTCCAACTTTACCCAGGCCGATAAATTTTGTCCAACAGCTTTTATTTTCTCCGTTATTTCATTTGAATAAGCGGCTGTTTGCGATGTTGCATGTATGCAAAGTAAAATACACAAATAAATTAAAAACGATTGCTTGTT
>JBKJNG010000200.1:0-4051 GCA_046596065.1 Phnomibacter sp.
GGGTTGCATCGCCTTCGCCTTTGCATTATTTTGATCAGTGGATTTATCAGCCACAAGTTCCCGCTCGCATCCCGGCATTACTGTTGCAAAAAATGAAAAGGACAAAAAGAAAAGAAAAAAATTTTTCATTGTAAACTCCTTTTTTATTTTATAAATAATTGACTGATTTGAAAATGCAGCTCAAAATACTATTGAATAAATAGGGGCAACAATTACCAAAAGTGGTAGTATTTGAATTCGGAAAAAGGGGGAAAATAAAAACCTCCGGTAACCCGATACTTAGTTTAAAGCGGAAATAACCGAACGGATGCAGGTAGTTAGAAGAAAGTCTCTGCTGAGTTATTTTGCAGAAAAAAGTTTTTGGTTAAGTGCTTTTGCTACAGCTTCGGTCATAGAAGCTACATGCAACTTTTCATAGATTTTTTTCATATGTGCACGAACCGTATCATAAGTGATATTTAGCTTACCTGCAATCATCTTATAAGACCGCCCATCTACCAACAGTCCAAGCACTTCTTTTTCACGTATGCTCAGGTGGTAATCATTCTCTTCGTCCGGCAGAATTGCCTGGAACTGGTTTAAAATCTTTTTTGCAATGCCGGGCGTCATAGGAGCACCACCATTGTAGACTTCTGAGATTGCATGAAGCAGGTTGCCTGGCTCTGCATTTTTTAGAAGATAGCCCGCAGCACCCGCTTTTATGGCCGCAAAAACTTTTTCATCATCATCAAAAACAGTTAGCATTAGTATTTGTACAGTAGGAAAATTTTTACGAATTAGCCTTACGCCTTCAATGCCATTCATACCTGGCATATCAATATCCATAATCACAACGTCAGGCCTGGTATCTTTTATGTTTTCTATTACATCAAGGCAATGAGCATAAGCGCCCGCAAGCGTAAAATCGGAGGTGTTTTGTAACAGCATCGCTACAGAATCCCGCAACGAATCATTATCATCAAATATAATTACCTTAATGCCACTCATTGGTTGAGTATTGCTGCAAAGTACGATTTGTAAGATGCAATATTTATTACCAAATTTGGTAGTATTCAACATAAATTTTACAAGGGTAATATTACCTTAATACTCGTGCCTTCGTTTAATTTAGAATCGATGCACAGCTTTGCATTTATATCGTTTGCTCTTACATGCATGTTTTTTAATCCATTGCCACCTGAGTATTCATTTCGTGCAAAAATTTCGAGGGTTGTAGCCTGGGAAATATCAAAACCTTTTCCATCGTCTTTTATCATCATCACCAGGTTTTTATCCTGTACAGAAAGCTTTATTGTCACCGCTTTACAATCTGCATATTTTACGATGTTGTGTAAGGCTTCTTTAAAAAGAAGGAAAATATTTTTACGTTGTTCGCCAGTAAGTAGTATTTTTTTTAATGCTTCATCTGCACAAAAATCGTAATCGATGTTTCGCGGGGCAAGCATCATTGCTGCAAAAGTCTTCATCCGGTTTTGCAATTGCTCAAAGCTTTCGTTATTCGGATTTAAACTCCAGACAATATCGCTCATCTTGTCTATAAGTTCACGTGATACAAGACCTATCTTAAAGAGAACTTCATCAGTGTTTTCTTTTTTTTCGGTAAGTTTTTTTGCCACTTCGGAGTAGATTGAAATACTGCCCAATGTGCTGCCAATATCATCGTGCAGTTCCCGGCTTATGCGTAAACGCTCATATAATAACGTCTGCCGGCTTTCTATTTCGAGTTCTGATGCTTTATGTCGTTGCACCAATATCTCATGCTGCATGCGTATTTTATTAAGGCGATACCGGAACAATGCATAGATAAGGCCTGCAAATAATAAAGCAAATAATATATAAGCCCACCATGTGCGCCACCATGGAGGGTGGATGATGATGGTGATGTAAGCTCCCTTTTCATTCCAAACGCCATCGTTATTTGTTCCCTTTACTCTAAAAGTGTATATGCCCGGATCTATATTAGTATAAGCTACATAGTGTCTCGATCCGCTATTAACCCAATCCTTATCAAACCCTTCCAGTTTATAAGCATATTGATTTTTAGCTGGGTTGTAATAACTTAAAGATGAGAATTC
Source organism: Phnomibacter sp. (assembly GCA_046596065.1). GTDB lineage: Bacteria > Bacteroidota > Bacteroidia > Chitinophagales > Chitinophagaceae > Phnomibacter. The sequence goes on from JBKJNG010000200.1 coordinate 2,076, forward strand.
GAAGGAGAAATAATTCTCGTCATGATCCAAAACAATTTCTTTTGATTCATTAGCACCTTTTACCGCTTTATCGAATAGTCTGAATTGGGTAATAACTATAGGCGCTATATGGCTGTTTGCTTTAAGTTGAAGGGGATCGAAAAAATTAAATCCGTTATTTCCTCCAAAATATAAAGTACCATCCTTGCCTTTAAAATGAGCTCCCCGTTCTCGGAAACCTGCGGCAAAAACATTTCCCTGCAGGCCATCTGTATAATCGTAATTCTTAAATATTTTAGAAACAGGATCAAATCGCGAAAGGCCATTGCGAGTGCCCATCCAGAGATAGCCGCTATTATCTTCCACAATAGAAAAAACCGTAGTACCCGCCAGCCCATCTTTATCAGTAAACGTTCTAAAACTTTCTTTTTTGTAATCAAAATAACTTAATCCGCCCGCCCAGCTCCCAAGCCAAAGCTTTCCTTTTGTGTCTTCGTAAAAACTATATACAATATTTGAACTGATGCTACCCGAATCTGAGGGATCATGTTTATAGTGATTAAAGCGGTTGGTTTTCTTATTTAATTTATCCGTCCCCCTACTGCCATAGCCGATCCAGATATTACCTCTTGTATCGGCAAAAATAGTCTGTGCAGTGCCATCACTAATGCCTTCTGGATTTTTGGGATCATAGTAATGGTAATTGGCAAATTCACCTGTTTTTTCATCAAAAGTTCTAATCCCGTTTCCTGTTCCTAGCCAAAGAAGTCCTTGTTGGTCTTCAGTAAGAGATAACATCAAATTTGCTGTGGGATCAGGATAATGTGTAAACTCACCTGTTTGCTTATTTAATTGCGATAGAACATTTCCATTGCATATCCAAAGGTGTCCATGCCTGTCTTTTAACATTGCCGTTATGACATCATGCTTCAATGATTTGGGATTGGCGGGATCGTGCCTGAGATGCGTAAATTGATTAGTTTTTTTATCCCATTTGTTCAATCCTCCTTTATGAGTACCTATCCAAATTATATCTGCTGAATCTTCCACTATTGCTGTGACCTGGTTATCGCTTAAAGAGTTTATATCCTGTGCATTGTGGCGACTGAGTCCAAATTCTTTCGTGTTCAGATTTGCTTTATTCAGTTTTGCCCCCCAAGCAGCATCTGCTGAACTTCCGTTCTTCGCAGCGGCCCATAAAATTCCGGCCTTGTCAATGTGCAGACCCATGATATAATTAGAATTCAGACTATAAGTATCGTTAGCATTATGAAAATAAGAGGTAAAAACGGTTCGGTCCTCGTTTAGCTTGTTTAGTCCCTTAGCGGTACCAATCCATAAATTTCCATCCTGGTCTTCTTTAATATTATTTCCAAACCAAAGCGCCAAATTATTACTGCTTATAGAGTGAATATTTCCGGGATCATTTTGGTAACGTTTCCATATCCCTGTTTTTTTATCAAAACTGTTTAATCCATTATTGGTTCCCACCCACATAATACCAGCCCGGTCCTCCATTACTGATCCTACAGTATTACCGGCTAAACTGTTTGGATCAGCCGGATCATTAAAGTGATTTTTTATGCGAACATGCGAGGATAGGCCTGCTTTTGCCGGAGTTAGATTTAACTCGTGTAAACCATTCGCATTGCCTACCCATAAAGTACCGCCATGGTCTTTACAAATAACATTTATAGCGTTACCGACGCGAGCATCCAAATCAAAATTCTCCTCTAAAAACTTTGCCGTTTGCCTGTCGAAGCGGCACAATTCACCTGATGCGCTTCCCACCCACATCATTCCATCGGTGTCTTCGTTAATAGCAGAAATATTTGGATTAAAAAACTTTGCATCGGGAGACGGTTTATAACGGGTAAATTTTTCAGTGGGTCTATCAAACTTACACAAACCTTCGAACGTTGAAACCCAGATTGTACCATATTTATCTTCAAAAATGGTGTACATAAAATTTTGAGAAAGAGAGTTGGGCTCGAATG
>JBKJNG010000247.1:0-6937 GCA_046596065.1 Phnomibacter sp.
TGGTATACGCGATCTGAATGCCAAAGCTGATGCGGATTTTTTTCCATCACCTGAGCATAAAGTAAAATTTGGTGCGCAATACACTTACCATACTTTTTTACCAAACCAGTTAAGCGGCAGCCAGGGAACTACCGATTTTTCACCGCAGACTACCGGCAAAAAATATGCGAACGAAATGGCACTTTATATACAGGATGATTGGGAGATAAACGACAAATTAAAATTGAATGGCGGTTTAAGGTGGAGCAGTTTTACACAGCTTGGCAGGTATACAGCTTATGTAAAAGATGAATTTGGAAACCGCACCGACAGCACCATTTATGGAAAAGGACAAAAGGTAAAAGCCTACAATGGCTTTGAACCAAGGCTGACATTACGATATGCCCTTGACGATGCAACTTCTATAAAAGCGGCGGTTACGCGAAACCTGCAATACATACATCTTGCAACCAACAGTGGCACTACCCTTCCAACGGATCTTTGGGTACCAAGCACTTATCTTGTTCAGCCGGAAAAAGGCTGGCAATACGCTACCGGTTTCTTTAAGAATTTTAAAGACAATAAATATGAAGCTTCGGTAGAACTGTATTATAAAACAATGCAGAACCAAGTAGAGTATAAGGAAGGTTACACGCCTTCCCTGAATGACCCCGAAGAAGATTTTACATTCGGAAAAGGATGGAGTTATGGCGCTGAATTTTTTATAAACAAAAGCCGTGGCCGGTTAACAGGTTGGGTTGGTTATACACTTAGCTGGACGTGGAGAAAGTTTGAAGGCATCAATAATGGCAATAAATATCCCACAAAGTACGACCGGCGTCATGACATGAGCGTTGTTGCCAATTATGATTTAAATAAAAAATGGAAGTTTGGAGCAGCCTTTGTTTTTGGTACCGGCAATGCTACTACTTATCCTGAAAGATTTTATATAGTGAATGGTGTGCTGACACAGGAATTCAGCACCATTAATTCGTACCGCGTTCCTGCCTACCATCGTATGGATGTAAGTGCTACACTTACACCTAAAAAGAGTGCCACTAAAAAACTAAAAGGGTCCTGGGTTTTCAGCATTTACAACCTGTACAGTCATAAAAATCCTTACTTCATCTATTTTGCACAGGAAGGCGATCCTTTACAGGGCACGCAAACCATAAAAGCATTACAGGTTTCTTTATTTCCTATACTGCCCAGTGTAACATGGAATTTTAAGTTTTAGCAGGGATAACATCATCAAATTGCCTGGCATTTGTTCAAACTCGTTTGCTATTTATTTTCAACCAATTCATTGTTATCCAGCTTCCAGTAATTATCAAAAAAACCAGCCAGTTTTATTCCATTCGCCCCTATAGTTAGCATATCCAATTTAAAAAATAAATAATCCGGAAAGCCACTACCACCTGCAAAATATTGATTAGCAGATGCAGCCTGCATTCCTTTAATGCCGGTGCCGGTAACAACTCCAACCGAATTATTGCCGTTTGCCTGTGGCCAAACAAAGTATCCGCCAAGATCATCACCGCTCCAAGTTTTATCACCGGCTGTAATTAGATTTCTCGTAACCTGGAGCGGACAATTGTGCAATAACAGATGCCAGGCTGAATTTGTAGCCGCATTGCCATAAATAACCGCGTTCCTGCCCTTGTAAGTAGTGGTGTCGTAATCTTTATCAGAAATAACATCAACGGCGCCGTTGCCCCTGTAATACCAGCTTTCTGCATCAAAATTCGCTTTGTTATAGCTGGCACTATTTTCAGTCGGAGTTCCTTTGCTGCTATAAATGAAAACCACCCGGTGATTAAAGGCTTCTTTAAAAGTGCCGTAATTGTGCGGTCCTTTTTGGTTAATGGAAGGCTTCGCAGCGATTTGCCATTCGCCCGTATTTCTTGCCAGGTAAATTGTATCATTTTCAACACGGGTCGTGTACTGAATGACGCTGGCGCTGTCCAGCAAAATATTGATGGAAGTATTGGCTGCAATGTTGCTGAATGCAAGTTTGAGCAGGTTCACATTTTCAGTTGATCCGCTAATTGCATTGGTCTTTACATCGCGTTTTAAAAGCAGTTTGCTGTATTGTAAAGGATGGATTTGCTGTATAATAGATGCCCAGTGATAATTAGCCGAGATACCCGGACTTGAAGTGGTGAAATTTATTTCGTTCACAAGACTATCATCCAATCTCGTATGCCATTTAAAAAAGTCAAACAACGGTTTCCAGTCAACGCTTTGGTCACCAAACCAATGCTCGCCGCCGGGATATTCGTAATAGCTGTAATCGCTATGAAAATCGGCCAGTACTTTTTTCATTTGGCGTGCATACTTCACTGAAACAACGCGGTCGGAATCGCCATGAAGTATATAAACACCGAGCGGTTTATAATTAGATGCAAGATTTATTACGTCACTCTGGTTTCCAGAACGCAGGAGCATTTGTTCGGCAGGATTTACACTGCTGCCAGGTATTTTACCATCGGCAGAACCATATTCCTTTAAGGTTGGATAACCTGAACAAGGAGCGATTGCCGCCCAATTACCGGGATAGGTAGCACCTAAAAACCAGGTGCCGTGTCCGCCCATAGAATGCCCGGTAAGGTAAATCCGGGTGGGATCCGGTTCAAACTTCGTTTTTGCAAGATTCAATACCTCCAATGCATCAAGCCGGCCCCAGTCTTCCCAGTTAAAACCACGGGGTCTGCGGTTAGTAGCAGCAACCAATGTTCCCCAATCTTTCGATTGATACGCTTTCGCTTGTCCAATGGCTTCAACGCCTGCACCATGCACAGATAAAAACAAGGCAGCATTTTTTTTGGTTCCATTCAGTTGTGGCGTTACAGCATAATATTGCAAACTGCCGTCAATATCGCTTATAAAACTTGTGCTGTATTTACTGTTTGAATCAACAGCTTCCAATAACATCTTTTTTTCATCAGCTATTTTATTGTTGCTTAGCAAAGTAAGATTGCAATCATATTTACCTGTTTTTAAAATGTTACCAGCATCAAATTCAAAGATAATTTTACGGCTGCTTAAAGCAGGTATACTAGAAACATTTGAGATAATTGTTTTACCAGCTACATCAGCTTTCATTTGATAATGCTTTAATTCACTGACGCTGGAATTTATTATTACAACAGCTCCTTTCAAAACACCGGTTTGTTTATCAATTACAAAATGCGGCATCGTTGAATCTGGTGTACTTATCGCAATCTTTTTTTCAGGATAGACAATAGAAACAACTGTTTGGAAGTAGGTACGAACGTACAAATCATTGTCACCCTTTTTTAATTTGACGGGAATGTACAACCAACCCGAGCTATATGGATCGCCTGCATGTAAAACACCATTTACATAAACAGCGCTGTTACCCCTTATGTTTAGTAAAACAACTTCTGATTTTTTTGATTGAAAATTAAAATACAGGTAACCGCCATCACCAAAACTGCGGGTTTTGAAAACATGTTCACTATCTGCTTCTACCTGTTTCCAAACGATAGAATCTCCATTACTGTTAACAGCAAATACTTTTCCTTCCGCAGGTTCTTGCAGGGTCTGATTGTATAATTGATAAGCAAGTGTGTCGCTGTACAAAGCCTCCCTTCCATAACGATGCACGCCATTTACCAATAAGCCCTTAGTTAAGTAAACTGTTTTTTGCGCTATAACGAACTGACATAAGCACAATAATAAAAAAACGAAATAATTCTTTTTCAAACCAATCCTGTTTATCTTTCCAATTAAAAAATTCAATTCATTAACCTGATCTTAGCACAGATATACTTGCCCAAATCACTTCCCTGCTTTATACCATTTTTAATGGCAGCCCTATAATGGATACCACCATACAATCTTGATATTGCTGCTTCGTTACAAGCCTCATAAAAAGAATTGAAATGTTTTACAGGTAATCCAAATTCAACTTCTGTATCATCGTTAAAAGCAGTGCTGTCGGTAAAAAATTTCGAAAGCGCAGTTGCAGCCGCAGTTGATATTACACTGTGCCCGCTTGGATATTCAGGAAAGGGAGGCGTTTGCAATAATGGCCGCCAGCTTTCATCAATGTACCTGTTGATATAAGTTTCGGGCCTGATAACATTGCTGCGATATTTCTCATCCCAGCAAACAATAAAACCATCAAACAATGCAATGGCAGTTATCGTGTAGGCTGCAGCAGTTTTTGTGATATCAGCATGATTGTTTTCCGCCACCACTCCTGCAATAGACATCCAATGTCCACCAGGCGATATTTTTTTGGTTGCGAAATTTAAATGCCCTTCCGTATTCACCGCAAACGGATTACAATCCCAGAAACTGGCAATAGCTTTTTGTTCTGAAGTCATTGCATTGCAGGTGTTGTAAACTTCCATTGCCTGCTGGTAAAACAAGCTGTTTTTATCGCTGCTAAAGGCAATAGCGGCATCCGGCTTAAACTGTGTGCAACTATCAATTGCTAACGTTCTCAGTCGGTTCCAATACGGTTCAACTGCAGCCATGTACATAGGTGGTGTTGGCATCCATTTACCTTCCTGTTTTAAATAGTTGTAACGGCGCAAACTTCTTGTCTCCTTGTAATTATCCAGCGATGCATATTTCAAAATAATGGCAGCCACCTGTTGTCCGTAAGCAAGCGAGGCCTTATATTGTTTGCCACTTATTTTTTTGCTTTGATACCATTGCAAAATATTATTGATTGAATCCTGCAAAATAGCCTCCGAAAAAACAAGCGTTTTCCCGGTTAACATATAAGCGTATACTGCTGCAAGAGAGGTATTAATTTTTTCAGAAGCGGCAGGAATAACCGGAAACGCATTTAGCTGACCATGCAAAGAACGATATGTATTATTTTGTTGTATTAATATTTCGTAGGCTGCAAAACTGGTATAAGCATAAATTCTACTAGCAACGGGCGGGGAAAAAATATCGTGAATAATTACTTCCGTTAATGCTTTTTCAGCACGGTGCAATGGCGCCGCATCCTGCTCCCACGCAAGTGGTGCTGCACGACAAATAGTTTGGAAGAATAACAGTATTAAAAATATGCGTTTCATTTATTGTTCACTTTTAAAACCTGGACACCATCATTGTTCTTAGCAATGACAATGATGTTTTCTCCCGCTTTGTTTTTCACTTGTGTGACGGCCCTTACATCACCATCAATATATAAACCCGAAACTGCCGGATCAACTGCTGTAAAAGTTTTATCAGCTGATTGTTTTAATAATATACCAAGACTTGCATCGGACCTTCCAAGTTGCACACGATAGGGATAAAAATTACCGGCACAAAAAATATCTTTTTTACCATCGTTATCAAAATCATATTGAATGCTACCAAACATTTTTGAAACCTGCGCCTGCAATGGCAATGCTTTGAATGAAAAATTATTTTTACCATCGTTGTATAAAATGCCCGAAGCCAACTCATCACAATGCAAAACCTGCGCACTGCTTATTTTCTCCTTTGAAAAAATATCATTGATGGTAGCATCTGCATAGTCCCTGTAATGCACGTATTTTTTCTTGAGCACATTCACCTGATCAAGCAATTCATCTCTTGAAGCCATGGGATAACTTTTGCCCTGGATGTAATAACACATCACCGCATCGGTTGTGCCATTATCATCAAAATCGTTTACATACAATTGTAATGGCTGGTCTTTGTTTGTTTTAGAAAACTGGTCGTTATATCCACAGTTGCCCAAAATAAAATCGGTATCGCCATCTTCATCTACATCTGCTGCTGTTAGCGATGACCACATGCCATTCAGATGGTGCAAACCAGATTTTGCTGATATATCTTCCAGTTTACTTTTATTGTTCTTAAAAAGCATCACTGGCATCCAATCACCTGCAATAATTAATTCAGGATACTGGTCGTTGTTAAGATCGATCCAATAGGCAGCGGTAACCATACCCGGCTTTTGCAATGCAGGACAAAAAGTTGCTGTAATATCAGTAAACTTAGGCTTGCCATTTTTGCTATCATTACGCAATAAATAACTTGGCGCTGCTATAGGAAAAGACCCGGGTATTGCCCTGCCGCCCACAAATAAATCAAGATCGCCATCCTTATCAAAATCACCAACCGCCACCGCTTGTTTACTGCTTAACATAGCAGGCAATGTATCGATGCTTTTTGTAAAATTTCCTTTGCCATCGTTCAGGTACAAACGATCGGCATACTCCGGGGATTCATCGCCGTACTCATTGCCACCGCTTACAACATACAGGTCTGCATCTCCGTCATTATCCGCATCAAAGAAAACAGCATTCACATCTTCAGATTCTGAATCTGCCAGCCATGCATTGTTTGATGCCTGCACAAATTTATTATCATTCGTTTGTAGAAATAATGCAGCCGTTTCTCCAATAGCGCCACCAATAAATACATCTTCCAATCCATCGCTATTTACATCTGCCTTTGCCAATGCAGGCCCATGTTTCGATAATTGATAAGGCAATAAAACTTCATCTCTGAAATCAACAAAATCATTTTCAATATGCGTGTACTGCAAACCACATGTTGCAGTTATATCAGTAAATAATTTTGGTGTGACAAATGCGTTTACAGGTTTCAAAACAGCATCCGATTCTTTCAGTTCGATTGTTTGATCGGGCTGTATATTTTCAAGTATTGTTTGTTTTCCGTTAGGCCAGTCAATAATTATTTTTTGAATGGAATCCCGCAATGAAAAATGAAATAACAATTCCTGTGCTACTGTAGACTGATAACTTCTTACAGGATATAATTCAAGATATTGATTGGTGCCGCCAGTAATAAGATTTGCTTTTACACCATACGCTTTCGTATTTAAACCATTACCGGAAAAACGAAGTTTAATATAATGTGCAGGCTTTATTTCGTTAGCGTTATTACGATAGATCCATGCCGGCTCGTTGTTGTTGCAAACTATTAAATCAAGGTCGCCATCATTATCCAGATC
>JBKJNG010000442.1:0-4311 GCA_046596065.1 Phnomibacter sp.
GCAAAAGACAGCATGGCAAGCATCGAAAAAATAAGACAGATTCAAACCCTCACATTCAATGAACAAACAAGAGAGAAAGAACTGGCAGAAGCAGATGCCAAAGAAGCTGGCAGGCGAAAACTGATAATTACTATTGCTGCAATAATTGTTGTGATCCTTAGCTTTCTTGTATGGAACAGGATAAGGCAGTTAAGGTTAAAACACAAAATGATCCTGGATCAAAAAGAGGCAGAAAAATTGCGGGCAATTGATAAAATGAAAGACAAGTTTTTTACAAACATCACACACGAATTAAGAACACCTTTGTCATTGATTATGGCACCGGCAGAATTTTATTTACAGCATCCTGAAGAACTGAATGACACACCTAAATTTTTAGAAAGCCTTTGTAAAAACTCCGGCTACCTTCTTAATTTGATAAACCAATTGCTTGATATCTCAAGACTCGATGCGGGTAAAATGAATATCTCATTATCAAAAGGCAATTTTGGAAATTATATCTGCGATCTGTTAACAAGCTTTGAAGAACAAGCCGCCAAAAAACAAATAGGTTTTCATTTTAAAAATGATCTGACTGGTGAATATTTATTCGATGCAGAGCAGTGGAAAAAAATTATAAGTAATCTGCTTAGTAACGCAATAAAATTTACGCCGTCACATGGCGACGTTTTTGTAAGCATCAACAAAATATCAGGCACGGCTGAAGCAACTACCATTCAGCTTTCCGTAAAGGATACGGGGATTGGAATAAATAAAGAGCAACTTCCTTTTATCACCGACAGGTTTTACCAGGCCGATAATAATCTTACAAGGAAATATGAAGGAACAGGAATTGGCTTGTCCCTGGTAGATGAATTGGTAAAACTTATGAATGCTGTATTTGAAATAGACAGCGAAGAAGGAAAAGGTTCAACATTTGTAATCAGCGCAACTTTAATATCTGCACAAGGCAAAGAAGATTTCCCTGCATTGCCCGCCCTTGCAACAAGTATTCAGTATTCAGATATTGGGAAAGATACAAAAAAGGTTTCAAAAAATGTAGAAGGAAATGCCCCCGTCATTCTGGTTACGGAAGACAATCCTGAGTTGAATAATTTTTTAAAAAATAGCCTTGATGACTTATACAATGTCATTACGGCGTCTAACGGCGCAGAAGGATTTGAAATGGCGGTATCACATTCTCCCGATATTATTATTTCCGATGTAATGATGCCCGTGATGGATGGGTTTGAGTTTTGTGATAAAATAAAAAATAGTCCTGACACTTCACACATACCATTTATTATTTTATCGGCTAAAACAACCTATGAAAGCAAGATGGCAGGTTTGCAGAAAGGAGCAGATGACTATCTCACAAAACCTTTTAGTGTGGATGAACTTTTGTCAAAAATTAAAAATATTTTAAGCAGGCAACAACTATTAAAAGCTGCCTATGAAAATGAATTACTCAAGCTTGAGGCCAGGGCACTTCGTGCACAGATGAACCCGCATTTTATTTTCAACTGTATGAACTCTATCAAATCATTGATTCACCAGAAAGATGAAGATAAAGCTATAAATTATCTTACCACTTTTTCAAAACTCATTCGCACTATTTTTCAAAATTCTGATAAACGGGAGATCAGTTTGTTCGATGAAATTGAAACCGCCCGCTTATACACACAACTTGAGAGCATGAGATTCGACAATAAATTCAGCTATGCGTTTTCCATTGATAATACGATAGATTTAAAATCATTGCTGGTGCCGGCACTGATTCTGCAGCCTTTTATTGAAAACGCTATCTGGCATGGGATCATTCCTAAACATGATGACGGTAATATTACAGTAACGGTTGAGCAAACTGAAAATGACATATATTGTATAATAGATGATAATGGAATAGGCAGGGAAAGCTCCATGCAAAATAAATTTAAAGGTGATGCATCCACGCATCAATCGAAGGGGCTGCATTTAACACAAAGCAGGTTGGATCTTGACAATTTAATTAATGAACGTAATACTTCGCTCAAAATCATTGATAAAAAGGATGACGCGGGCAATGCAACCGGCACTACAGTACTACTAATTTTTAAAGCATACTAAATTGATTACTTCAATTCTAATAGATGATGAAGCCCTTACTGCAGATCTTTCAAAGCATTGCAGCAATATAGAAGTAACTGCAAAATGTAATTCGGCTAAAGAAGGCATTCTTGCCATAAAAAAAATTAAGACCATAACTTATTTTTCTTAATGCGGAAATGCCCTGGATGAACAGTTTTGAAATGCTCGAAATGCTTGATGATAGGGATTTTTTGCATCATCTTCACTACTGCTTGGGACAAATTTGCGGCAAAAGCCTTCCGCATAAGCGCAGTGGATTATTTACCGAAGCCAATAGATGCAACTGATTTAAAAGCGGCAGTTCACAAGGCTGAAGAAAAAGTTCTATCCTCAGCAGGCGTAGTAAACATCGAAAACTTATTGCACAACATTCGTCAGTCTGCACAACAACAAAAAGTCGCCTTACCCAACGGGGACGGATATGAATTTACAGTAGTTGAGTCAATTTTATACTGCACTGCAGAAGGCGCCTATACAAAAGTGACCTTAACAGGGAAGCGCAGCCTGCTTATTTCCCGTACACTTGTCGATATAGAAGAAATCCTGCCACCAGAAATTTTCATATGAATTCATCATTCCACCATTGTAAACCTGAATGGGGTTACACATTATATGCGTACAGACGGGGGGCATGTGTTAATGAATACGAATGACAAATTGGCCGTATCAAAAGCAAGAAAAAATTTCCTGTGGAAAATGCTCGGTATAAAGAATACAAAAATTTAATTGATTTTTTTGTGTTAGTTGCCCTTCTTCAACAGCTCATACACTTTTATCATTTTAGGATCGATGCGGTGGGCCAAATGCCAAGATGATGGCGGCACGTAAATATCTGGCACAATACCATGCCCGTCATGCGGTAAATTTTTATTTACCACCAGCCTGTACAAAGGTAATCTTACACGTACTCCTGTATTGGGCAGGGTAAGATCCGGCACATTTACAGCCGTATTTCCATATGCATCACCCCCGGTTTCTTCACCAATAACGGTTATATTTTTTTGTCCTTTTAAAGGGCTTATAAAAAGTGTGGATGCTGAAAATGTAAAGCCGCCGGTCATAATATAAACCTGACCATCAAAATGCCTTTTTGTATAAGGGGAAAATACTTTCTTTTCATACATGCGGTAGTGCAGGCGGCCGTCGCTTTTTCGGCTGGTAACAAACCAGCTTTGTACCTTAAAAATAAATCCATTTTTTACCAGAGAAGGATAAGGATATTTCAAACTTTTCGCTGCAACAGTATCGGCCACTTTAAAAGAATGATTGCTGAAATAACGGGTAAGCCTGGTACTGTTAATAATATTGCCACCGCCGTTTTCCCGTAATTCGATTGCCAGGTTTTTTATGTGAAGGTGTTCAAGTTTTTTAAAAGTTCTTCGAAAAAATCCGGGCAGGTGCGCATGGGAAAAAGTGTTCAGTTCCATAATTGCAAGGCTTCGCGAAGTATCGATGGTAAGCTTGCGGTCTTCTTCAATTCGTTTGTGTTTAACCTTTGGGTTTTGTTTGGCGGGCACTATTTGCAGGGGTTGCTCTTTGTTTTGCACAAGCCGAAGGGAATCTTCGAAAACCGGATCGAAATTTTTTATGACTATCGTTTTATGAACGCCATTTGGGGTAGTTACTGCTAATTCGTACTGATTGCTTAATCCAATAATTGCCCGGTACCATGCCGGAAAATTGTTGCTGATTAACTGGTGTTTAAAACTATTATGGAGGCCATCGGCACTTATAAAGCGGCATATGGTATCTACAATTTCTTTTACAGGTTTGCCATTAATAGTTTGTATAGAGGTGCCGCGAACGGGTATGCTGTCTTTGCGAAAGGCGTTTGCCAGAACAATCATACTGTCGCCGCTCCATGTTTTAACTTGTAATGGGAAGAATGGCTTTTTGCTTTTATCCCGGTAACGGTTGGCGGCCTTTGAGCTGCGAACGCTGGTATGTCCGCAGCGGATCATGGCTACTGCTTCGGCGAGACGGCTGCGAAATTGCATTTCGGTAAGTGAGTCGGTTAAAGAGCTAATCATAATTTCGAAAGTATGATCGAGGCTATCTTTTGGCGTATACCAGTATAAACTTGGGTGGCATTGCTGAAAAGTTTGCCATAAAACACCGGCATCTTCCTGTAACTGGGCGGGGGAATATTTTTTGTCCGGGTAAAAGGATTTTCCCGGACCAGCACAACCAGCAAACAAACAGGTA
>JBKJNG010000480.1:0-4971 GCA_046596065.1 Phnomibacter sp.
TTCGAAAACGAATTTTTAGAGCTGCTTTTGTAAGATGGAAATTGATTATATCATTTTATACAAGCTAACGGGCAGCAACATCTATGATCTATTAACCATCAGCCATGAACCAATCATCCTACCTGCTGCTCAAAAATTTTATCCAGCATTTCGGCGGCATCGGTACATAAACCCGGATGCACCTTGGAAGTTTGTACAATGGTGCTACGGGTAGCGGTAAGCCAGCGAAAACGACCGGCCAACGGCAACTGCGCAATGGGCCCTGCCTTGGGATTACCCAAACAAATTTGTTCGAAGGCCTGCAGGTAGGTGCAAATTTCTTCCACATCGGCCAACGGGCAAAGGGCGTTAATACGTTTGGCATCTACCTTAAATTTCAGTTGAAGAAAACGCTGTTTGGCGCAATACAATACCACCCCGGCATTCATAAATTCCTCGCGTTCCACCCGGGGCACAATGCGCACTACCGCATACTCAAATAAAAATTTATCGGGCATTATTGGCGGTATTTATAAAAGATTCAGAATGCGCAATGCGTTTAGTAAGAAATTGGAAGTAAGCTTGCCGGTGTGCTTCAACGGTTTCGAAAGGCGAATCGATCAGCAGCCATTCGTCTGGTATTAATTTAATTATATTCCTAATCATTTCATCTGTCAAAATTCCGCGGAATTGTTCATTTGCCGCTTCCATTTCGGTAGCCCATGTCAACAATACGTGATCTTTTATAAACGCAAAAGGTCGCAGCGCCTGTTGCTCCCAGTTATCCCAGGAATGATGAAAATACAGTGCAGCACCATGATCAATTAGCCAGAGTTCCTTATGCCACCACAGCATATTTGTGTTGCGATAACTGCGGTCAACGTTCATCAGCAATATATCAAGCCAAACAATTTTCGAGGCAAGTAGGGGATCAACACTTGTTACAGCGGGATCAAAAGTTACTGAACCGGAGAGATAATGCAAGGCAAGATTAACACCAGTACTTGCTTTTAGTAAGTCCTGTATTTCTTCATCCGCTTCCGTGCGGCCAAAACTTTCGTCGAGATTGGCAAAAACAATTTCGGGTATCAGCAGGCCAAGTTTTCTTGCAATTTCCCCACCAATTAATTCCGCTATTAACGCTTTCACCCCCTGCCCCGCTCCCCTGAACTTTAGCACATACAAAAAATCGTCGTCTGCCTCAGCAATTGCGGGCAGCGAGCCACCCTCCCGTAAAGGCGTGAGGTAACGGGTAACATTTACGGTTCTGATAGTTGTTGCTGCCATGGCTGAGGCCGCAAACATACAATTCTAAAAGCTTTGACGGCTATGCGGATGAGCGCCATTAATTTTACGGCTTTACCAAAGGCTAACCACTGCACCGCAACCGCTATGAAAGCAGCGACCATACAGGAGATAAAAAAGGAACTGAATACAATACCGGCTTCCGGGCTGGTAGACCTCTGCCTGCGGCTGGCACGGTTTAAAAAAGAAAGCAAAGAATTGCTAACCTACCTGCTGTTTAATGCGCATGATGAACAAGAATTTGTAAACAGCATTAAAACCGAAATAGACGAAAATTTTGCAGAGATTAACCAATCGCATATGTATTATGCCAAAAAAAGTTTGCGCAAAATTTTACGCATCATCAACAAATATTGCCGGTACAGCAACGTAACAGAAACCGAAGTGGCGCTGCGTATCCACTTTTGTTCGGCATTAAAAGAAAGCGGCATTTCCATTCGCCGCGATAAAATGATCAGCAAACTGTATCAAACGCAATTGGTAAAAATAAAAACGCTGGTAGCTTTAATGCACGAAGATCTGCAGTACGATTATGAAAGGGATTTAAAGGAGTTGGAATGAAGCCCACCCAAACCCACGCAAAGGGAGGGCTTTAATATATTAAGCCTTCAGTACAAAATAACTTTTCACCGGAATACACTTATACCTTTTGCTCTTACTAACGAAATCAATCAGCGAACATTGAAAAAGCCGTCCCTTGGGGGTTGGTGGGGCCTTAACGCCATAACCCTTTTCATAATTCCTGTTTTACTTTTTAATATTCTGCAGGCTTTTTTACTAAAATATTTTTAAACCGTTCGGTTTTACACCCACTTAAGCGCACCTTTTTTATGCGCATACAAAAAACCCATAAAAAGAATAAAAAGAAAAATAGAGATTTCGATTAACGCCGGCATTCCAAGTTGTTTTACCACTACTGCCCAGGGATATAAAAAGATCAGCTCCACATCGAAAATTAAAAAGATTAAGGCAAACAAATAATAGCCAACATTAAACTGGATATAAGGCGTTCCTATTGCCGGTATTCCGCACTCATAGGGCAATCCTTTTGCTGCATTTTTACTCCCCTTTACAAAAATTTTTGAAATAGCTAAGCCGCCTGCTGAAAAAGCGAGGGCTGCACCAATAAGCGGTAAAAGTGCGGAAGCTGGCATAAAAAAATTTTACTGAAGATAGAATACAAAGCATTACAAAATCCAATTTTCGTAAGACGAGATAGTGAGGATGAGAAGATTTTTTTAATAAACAGGATAAAAAAACGCTTTTATAAAATGAGTAATATAATATTATTTCTCCCTCACGGAGTATCGGGTTTTATTTAACAGATTTTTTCTGAAAGCACCACTTTGCGCTGAACCATCAGTTCATTGATCACTTGTTTTTCCTCATCAAGGATATTAAGCGCATCTGCAATTTTTTCAAGCAATGCTTCTTCTTCAATTGACATAAGATCATCTATAAGCATTAATTCAACACACCATGAAAACAATGCAAGTTCATTCACGGACATAATTAAACTCACGAGATAATCAACGAATGCTTTTTCATCTGTTATGCCGGAAAAATATTCCCGGTATTTGTGTACCTCATCTTTAAAATTCAGCTCTTGCTGTAAGCCATACTGTACAAAAATTTCTGAAACCTTGTCAATTTCTGCATCTTCAAACCGGCCGTCTTTTAAACAACAATGAAGTAACAAATGGGCCAAAGCCTGATCCTGCGTAATAACCTGGATGTTGTACATACTTTCTCAATTATTTACAGTACAATCTATAAAAGCATGCCATCTAATGCTGCTCCACAAACGCCCCGGTAAGTTCTCCATCTACTAACTCGACATCTATAAAATCCTGCAGCGTTGTAGCTATCGAAAGACCAACATAATCGGGTTTTACGGGAAATTCTTTGTGCGTTCTGTCTACCAATACAAGCGTTTGTATTTTTTGGGGGAAATATTGCAGCAACGGTTTTAAGGCATAGGTAAGCGTTTTGCCGCTGTTGGCAACATCATCCACAATTACCACTACAGCATTATTCATATCGGTAGTAGCGCTTAACCAAACTTCATTCGGCTGACGTTTGTTCAACTTGAGTTGCAGTTCTTCAATGCTTCCATTAAACCACTCTTTTAACAGCGCCTTTATTTGTTTTGTCATTACGGTTCCGTTGGGTTCGATACCAACTAGAATAATACGTTCAGCATCAGTATTGCGTTCAGCAATTTCAAGTGCCATACGGCGTATTTTTAAAGCAATAGCTTCTTTGTCGAGAATATAGGTAGCAGCCACTGTAAATGTTTGGCGCAAAATAAGAACAAAGCAGCGAGCGAAAAGATAGTTGCCTAATTTTAGATTATTGATTGTGAGTATCAATGGTCAATAAGTCACTTGGTGGTCATTGGTCATTGGGTCATTTTAAACTCATTGACTATTGACTCGCGTTTGATGAAAAAACGATCTTATGCAGCTACTACCACAAATACTGTTTTTCCTTTTAGTAAGCATAGCAATATTCTTATTTGCCAGGAAAGCAAAAGCTATTCGCCGCAATATATTAATTGGAAAAGATGAACCCATTGAGCCCGATGCCGGCAAACGTTTAAAGAACCTGTTGCTGCTGGCTTTCGGGCAAAAGAAGATGTTTAAATATCCGCTGGTAGCGTTAATGCACTTTACTATATATGCTGGTTTTATCATTATTAATGTAGAAGTGCTGGAAATTGTGCTGGATGGTCTGCTTGGCACTCACCGCCTGTTTCAACCTTTTTTAGGCCGCCTCTATCCTTTACTTATAAATGCTTTTGAGTGGCTTGCACTTGGCGTGCTGTTCGTATGCGTTGTGTTTTTAACACGCAGGAATATTCTTAAGCTGAAACGTTTTATTAGCCGCGACCTTAATGGCTGGCCACGCAGTGATGCCAATTATATACTGCTCATTGAGATAGCGCTCATGAGTTTATTTCTTACCATGAATGCCTGCGACACCATTTTGCAAAGTCGCAATGCAGCACATTATGCCGAACATACAACCGGCAGTTTTGCCATCAGTCAATGGCTGGCTCCATGGCTGAACGACCTTAGCACACAAGGGTTAATAAGGCTGGAACGGTTTAGCTGGTGGCTTCATATCGGCGGCATTTTCGCTTTTCTAAATTACCTGCCATACAGTAAGCACCTGCATATTTTACTGGCCTTTCCAAATACCTATTATACCCGCCCGGCGCCAAAGGGGAAAATGTACAATATGCCCGAAATACAAAAAGAAGTGCTGTTGGCCATGGGTGGCGATATAACCTCCAATCAAACACTCGCCTCACTCCCCGATGCGCCACCTACGCAATTCGGTGCTAAAGATGTTTTCGACCTTGGCTGGAAAAACCTATTGGATGCCTATAGCTGCACCGAGTGCGGTCGTTGTTCTGCAGCCTGCCCTGCTACCATTACAGGCAAAGTGCTTAGCCCAAGACTTATTATGATGAAAACCCGCGACCGGCTGGAAGCAGTTGGCGCCAATATGGATGCCAACAAGGGAGCATTTGCTGATGATGGCAAAACACTGCTGCACGATTACATAACCACTGAAGAACTGCGTGCATGCACTACATGCAATGCCTGTGTGGAAGCCTGCCCGGTAGGTATTTCACCGCTCGATATTATTTTAAAGCAACGGCGTTACCTAATTCTTGAT
>JBKJNG010000594.1:0-3023 GCA_046596065.1 Phnomibacter sp.
GAAGAAATAGCTTTTTTGCTTTTGAAAGACCAAATAGTGCTGCACAGGTTGCCTTAAGCAATAATATTCTATTGTATAATAACCACCATTTTAAGCTGGATGGCAAAGGCATCGATAACACATTTTTACTAAAGCAAATTCCTGCTTTCCAGGAGTTTTGGCACAGCTGGCGCAGTTTTCATCCAAATACAAAACAGTATTGACTTTATGGTATTAAATATTTGTTCAAGCCCACACCAATATAAGACTTCCTTTGAAAATTAGTCTTAAAATTCCCCCACCAATTTCAATAAAAGCGCTGCCCCAAATGGCGGCGCTTTTTGATATGCGGTGAAAGATTTACGGATTGTAATGTTTATTAAATGTTGGTGCCCGGTGACTTTCTATTGGCTGTCTGCCGTATTAATGATAACTTTTCAGCACATTAACTTTCTTCAATCATGCTTTCAATAATACACGACCTGCCATCAAATGTAGTGGGTGTTCAGGCAATAGGGGTAGTAAGCAAAGCAGATTATGAAACGGTATTGCTACCTGCACTGCAGGACCTGTATAACAGAACCGGTACCGTTAGTCTATTGCTGCAAATAGAAACCGACCTGCACAATTATACCACCGGCGCATGGTTGGAAGATGCAAAAACCGGCTTAAAATATTTTACTAAATGGCGGAAAGTGGCCATTGTTTCCCGCAAAAACAGCATCAAATCGTTTACAGATACATTCGGTATTTTATTACCCGGCCAGTACAAAGGTTTTTTAATGGCCGATTTGGTGGAGGCGAAAAGATGGGTGTCGAAGTAATTCGCAGCTACCTGATTTATGATTTGTTTCCATTCACATTATCTTCTACTTATTATTATTAAAATTGACTGCTAATCAATGTTTGCTAATTTGCCGCTGGCAGAAAAGCCAATATTGTTATTTCGTACAGCCCGAATCAAAATGCTTAGTTTATGAAGAGAATCTTATACTTTTTATTGATTGCGATAAGTGTAACTGTGTCAGCACAAATGCCCCCAACACCCGACCAGGTGTATGGTCAGTTGTTTAAAGATGTGCAGATGAACCAAATATTGCCGGACGGTAAAACTTTTGTTGATTGTACCCCAAAGCGTAACCCCAAAGACATCATGTATGATTATGGTATGATGATGGGACCCAACTTCAATCTCAAAAAATTTGTTGCTGATAATTTCGACCTGCCAAAGCCACCGCCACAGCTTAATTACATACAGCACGAAAAAGATGTTACTATGCACATCAAAAACCTGTGGGGCACTTTACAACGCAATCCTGATAGTGTAAAAGAAGGCAGTTCATTATTGCCATTGCCCTATCCATATATCGTTCCCGGCGGGCGTTTCAGGGAAATGTATTACTGGGATTCTTATTTCACCATGCTTGGTCTAAAGGAGAGCGGCGAAACAACTATTATAGAAAATATGGTGGACAATTTTGCATGGCTGATCAATACTTATGGCCATATTCCAAATGGTACACGCACTTATTATTTAAGTCGCTCCCAACCGCCATTTTTTGCATTAATGGTTACATTACTTGCGTCAATAAAAGGTGATGCGGTATATGCAAAATACCTCCCTGCACTTGAAAAAGAATACTTGTTTTTTATGGAAGGCGATCGGGATTTAAAAGTTGGGGACGTGCATAGAAGGGTTGTAAAAATGCCTGATGGAAGTGTATTAAACCGCTATTGGGATGATAGCCCAACGCCAAGGCAGGAAAGTTATCGGGAAGATGTTTTAACGGCTGATACAATGGTGATGAATAAAATGTCCACCATGCGTTTTGCCAGCGAGGAAGCGATGAATGCAGCCAGGAAAAAATACTATGCTGAAGCATATACGCACCTTAGAGCAGCGGCTGAAAGCGGTATTGATTTTAGTACAAGATGGTTTAGAGACGAAAAAAGTATTAATACCATTGAAACCACTGATATTGTTCCTGTTGATTTGAACAGCTTGTTATACAATGCCGAACAAACATTGGCAACTGGTTATAAACTGGCAGGTAATACCGCCAAACAAAACGAGTATGAGAAATGGGCCAATGAAAGAAAAGCAGCTGTCAACAAATATTGTTACGATGCAAAAGCGGGATATTATTTTGATTATCATTTTGTAAAAAACAGCATTCAAACAATGGTTACGCTTGCAGGCATGTACCCATTTTGTTTTTTTCCGGCTGATGAAATGAAAACGAAAGCAAAACAGGCTTGCGTGCTTATCAAAAATACATTACAGGCAGAAGGGGGCGTTGTTTCTACCATTCATAAAAGTGGTCAGCAATGGGATGCGCCCAATGGCTGGGCGCCGCTTGAGTGGATGACTATTTGGGGTTTTGATCGTTGCGGTCAGCAGGCCATGGCAAAAGATATTGCAACCCGATGGGCTAGGCTAAACAACAGCGTTTACCAGCGTACTGGTAAGCTGTTGGAAAAATACAATGTGATGGATTTGCACCTTGAAAGTGGCGGTGGCGAATACCCCACACAAGATGGTTTTGGCTGGACGAATGGCGTGTTGCTTGCACTGGTGAAGAAGTATGGAATTGTGTTAAATTAATCGAAAAGGTAAAATCAATAAAGGCAGGGTATAAAGATGTGCCCTGCCTTTATTGATGCACGTGTGTAGGTGTACGACGCGTTGTAGTATTTTCTTTTATCGTTTATAATTATTTATGTTTTAAAACGCTAATTAGCTTTTCCACAAGTAAAGGAAGAAACCAATTGTCTACTTTATTTTCATCATTAAGAAAGTGTTCGAACTGTTGCAAGTCATCCGCAACCTTAGCAAGGCCGCAAGCATCCGTGTGAAGCCAATAAACCCTTTCGTCTTTTCCAACAAAAAACAAATTTCCCAGGGAAGACATCATGGCAACAGCTTTCATGTCGGCAATACACCATTGCCAGGAACTTAAAATATCTTCGAAGTCAATGTTGGCGATGTCTTTTGTTAGTTCTTTTAAGGTTAGTGTCATAAAGTAGCATGAATAGGAAAAATT
>JBKJNG010000288.1:0-3428 GCA_046596065.1 Phnomibacter sp.
ATTTTTGATTAAGAAAAAATATTAGTTAAAGAGCATGACTACTCCCTTATATATGACCATTACAAGATATAATCTCCTATGCACTTTTAAGATTAATATAGGCAACAGTGCTGTTACGATCTGAATGCGTCTCATATATCCCGAATAAATTAGTGATAATTGTTAACGAAACTTTTTAATGATCAAAAAATTCTCACTATTCATTCTACTGGCAATAACAATGTCTCAAGCAAGCTGGGCCCAATTGTCAAAAGCCCCAGGCATACACACCGATACTGATAAATATGGCGGTCTTGACCGAAAATATATGTATTATATCCCTCAAGGGTATAATGAGAAGGTGAAATTACCTGTTGTATTTTTCTTACATGGAATGGGTGCGAGTGCGCAGATCGGAGTAAATGTCCTGGGGCCACAATTTCATGCACGCGCCGAACGGGACAAAGCCATTGTTGTCTACCCGGATGCCACTTCAAAACATTGGAATGATAAACTGGGTGGCAGCTACCCATTAACCGATAGCGTAGACGACGTTGCTTATATTACAGCGCTCATAGATCTTTTCATCAAAGATTTTAAAGGTGATCCCTCCCGAATTTATGTTTCAGGGAGTTCCAATGGCGGTATGATGACCTATCGCTTAAGTGTCGACATTCCCGAAAAGATAACGGCTATTGCGCCTTTTGTTTCGGCGATTAGTCCCCAGGTAGCCGAACAATTCGCTCATGCTAAACCCATCCCAATAATAATTACAAGCGGCACTGCTGATACGGTCATAAAATGGGATGGCGGCCGTGTAAATGTAACCCGGACACCGCGTCTTTTGTCGGGCGACCAGAATGTGGCATATTGGGTTAAACGTAACGGTGCTAGTTCTAAACCAAAAATCAGGGTTTTACCTGATGTTGAACCTGGAGATAAATCAACTGTGGAAGTTCAGCAATACAACGGGAAGTATGATGTGGTCTTGTATAAGATCATTAACGGCTACCATCAGCATCCAACGATAAGAGAGCCTGGAAAACCATTGGTTTCGGGCAAGAATATGGATTATAACTCATTTGAAAGGGTATGGGATTTTATGTTGTCGTACAAGAAGTGATTGGTTGATAGTTGTTTGTTGTTAGAATTCAAAGGTTAAATTATGCGTGATATTACAAGTAAACAAGTCACCCTTCGAACAGCCCAGGCTGTTGGAGTTTTATTTTGTTCGGCAAACTCGATAGAGCTTATTAATTCAGGTTCACTACCTAAAGGAAATCTTTTTGATGTGGCACGTGCCGCGGGATTCCTGGGAGCTAAGCTAACACCCCAACTCCTTCCCCATTGTCACCCGGTAAGCATCGATGCGATGGACTTTACATTTGAGTTCATTAGCCCGGAGCTCCATTCGGAATTATTCGGCGCTGATGTTGTCTGTCGGACTGGAATCGTCATCACAGGAGAAGCAAAATCTATCGGCCGAACCGGAATAGAAATGGAAACGCTTACCGCTGTGTCAGTTGCTGCGCTTGAAATCTATGATATGCTAAAGCCTGTTGATACCCAACTGGAAATTGGTCATATAAAGCTGCTGGAGAAAAAAGGTGGAAAGAGCGATCGTAACCGGTTTGTTGAAAGTATCCCAAGCTGTGCTGTTTTAGTATGCTCAGATTCAACGGCTACTGGCACACGAGAAGATAAAAGTGGAAAGTTGGTTGTGGCAATGCTTGAAAATGTAAAAGCTAAAGTCTTGCACTTTAAGGTTTTGCCTGATGATAAACTTGCTATTCAGGAACAGATTATAGAATGGGTGAAGGACGATGTACAGTTCATCTTCACAACCGGCGGAACAGGCCTTGGTCCAAGAGACAATACAACCAATGCTGTACGCGAGATACTTGAACGTGATGCAGACGGTATAACCGAGGCGATGCACAGCTTTGGCCAAATGCGGACACCTCTTGCTATGATGAGCCGTTCTATTGCCGGCACTATCTCTAATACCCTCATCGTAACACTTCCTGGTAGTACAAATGGAGCACGTGAGTCCCTGGAAGCTATTCTTCCTGGAGTTTTCCATGCCAGGAAGATGATGGAAGGCGGCGGGCACTAATAAGCGAAAATCACCTTTCCCATCGGTGAAAAAATAAGCAACTATTTTCACCTACAAAATCCTGCCATTCACCGAAAAGATCTCGCCATCTGCCTAATTACTCTATGCGAGTGACTTTTTCCGCTATACTTTTGATCAACGAAACAAACCAGAAAACGATACCTGCCTACCGCAGGCAGGTTCAGTCAAAAAACACAAACAGTAAACTTAAAACACAAACAGTATGAAAACTCTAAAAACAATCATCGCAACATTATTAATTGCCTTCTCATTTTCATCATTTGCAGCAGACGGTACTGCTAAAGAAAAACGTGAAATGAACTACGCATTGAAAACTTACATTGAAGCAGTAACTAAGGGTAAAATAGCTGATCTAGCTGAAGTGCTAGCCAAGGATGTACATTTTTCTTATACCAGAGGCGAAAAGATCGTCAGCCACAATAAATCTGAAATGTTAAGTGCTTTAAAAATTAGTGAAAATGTATTGCAAAATTGCACTACAAGTTACAATCTGGTCGAAGCAACTCCGTCATTCAGTGTTGTAAAAGTAACGATGAAATATGATGGCTTCTCAAAAGTAAGCTACTTAAACCTTGGCAACACCGGAAACGGATGGAAAATTACAAGTGTTTCTACTTCCTTTATATAATTAAAAACAACAACAAACTTTAAAAGGACTCCAGTTGGGAGTCCTTTTTTATTTGACTTTCTTTTTAGACTCAGGAGATTTATACAGCCGTTTGATGACAGCTAAATAGACAGGGATCAGTAAAGGAGCCATCCGTCCGACGAAAGGAATGGTAAGGAATGAAATTATTACACCAATTATGAATATTGTCGGCATCATTAAATTTCGTGCATAATGCAGCTTTATTTGATACTGCTCGTCTATGGTGTGAATATTTTTTCCCAAAGTGGCAATATGCCTTATCAAAAGGAAATTGAAAAATGCTGTGAGCGCAATATTAAAAGTGTAAAAAATAAAAGGAATCATCACGTAGGGCTGCCAGAATTCGTTGTAAATGGCGTTGCTGAAAGGCATTAAGACAATCGAGAATAGAAAAAGTATGTTAAGCCAAATCAGCTTATTATCAAACTTATCTATATATCCAAAGATCTTGTGATGGACGGTCCAATAAATCCCTATTACAAAAAAGCTAAAAATGAAGCCCATAAATTTAGGAATCATGTGGAAAAGTGCATTACCAATTGCTTGATCATTTACTACCTCCAGATGAGGGATTTTAATTTCAATAATCAGTAAAGTGATTGCGATTGCAAATACAGCATCACTAAATAAGATGATCCTTTCGAATTGGAACTCCTTTTTTAT
>JBKJNG010000094.1:0-5005 GCA_046596065.1 Phnomibacter sp.
CTTACCAAAAAGATTTACCGCATCTACCCTCAACAAACCATCAAATACTTCATTCAATCCTTCGCTGATTATATTTATTATTGCATCGCCTTCCGCACCGGCATGTAATAACATTTCGGTAAGCAGATGCATTTTGCAAACAAAATCACAACGTACCAATTCACCCTTTCCATTAGGTAAATAACCAAAAATGGTAACCGAGGTTGTATCATCAATTATTATTTCGCCAATAAATATTTTAAAAAAGGCGTGCATTTCTGCATCATATCCTTTACTTTCTTTCTCCATAACGGGCAATCATTTTATTAATGGTAAATTATGGGGTAATATGTTCTGATAAATACTTTGCTACCTAATATTCTTAACTCTCATGATTGTTTCATTGTACGAAGTGCCGGATTCCTGTTTAAGTTAACTTTACATAAACCACTTACTAGCAGATGATTTCAAAAGTAAAAGTGCTTAAGACTGAAATTCTTTCCGACAACTGGTACACGCTGAACAAAATAACATATGAATACCAAACAAAGGATGGCACCATACATACACAAAACCGTGAAGCATATGATCGCGGAAATGGCGCCACCATTTTACTATACAACAAAGAAAACAGCACGGTTATATTAACCAGGCAGTTTCGTTTACCAACCTACATAAATGGGAATAAAACCGGTATGCTGATTGAAGCCTGCGCAGGCCTGCTGGATAAAGACAACCCCGAAGACTGCATTAAACGAGAAACAGAAGAAGAATTGGGTTACCAGGTTACTGATGTGCGTAAAGTATTTGAAGCATATATGTCGCCGGGATCGGTAACAGAAATTTTGTATTTTTTTGTTGCAGAATATTCCAAACAAATGCAGGTGAGTGAAGGTGGCGGTGTTGAACATGAACAGGAAAATATTGAAGTGCTGGAGCTACCTTTTAATGAAGCGTTTCAAATGATTGAAAATGGGAAAATACGAGATGCCAAAACAATTATGTTATTACAATATGCAAAACTGAATGGATTGTTCTCGTGAGTCGTGAATGCTTTGTGGTGAGTAAATACAAAACAGACCACACAAACACTCCATGCTCATTCAATGTACGATTAGCCTCTGACTCTTAATCTTCAATTGTTTCAAAGAAATACTCCTTAAAGAAAGAGACCACCCTTTTGGGCAGTCTCCAACTTTTCCATTTACAACTAAAGGCTGGGGCAATGCCTTATTTTTTTCTACTATAATTTTCCGTTTGCATTAAGTCACCAATGATGAATTTCACAAATCAGAGATCCGACATTCGACTTCATACATCAGAGATTATCCTTTTATCCTTCCTGATTCGCTCTCTAAACCTGTTTTACGCTGACGTGTTTCTTTGATATTATTGCTACCAAAACGGTAGTTGAAACTAACCCTGAAAGTGCGGCTTTCCCATGCGCCGGAAGCCTTGATCCGAAGACCGCCAAAATCGTTGGTAGCACTCCATGGCATCGTATGGAATACATCGGTTACACTCATTTTTAAAGAAGCCTTTTTCTTAAACAGGTTTTGCTGCAATCCTACATCAACACCGCCCTGTGCTTTTGTACGCCATGTGCCGCCCCAAACATTTGGTCCATTGAAGAAACCTGTTAATTCCGCACTGGTTCCTTTTTTACCAAGCGTGAAAGTATTCTGCATGTACATACCATATAGCGAGTACCCGCGGCTTACGTCTGTTTTTCCAATTTTGCCATCAAACTTTTGATAATTGTACCAAACATTGGTATAGCCATTCCACCATTTTGCAATAGGAATAGGCGCTCCGATGCTTGCACTGTATTGCTGTTGTGTGGCAAGGTTTTGCTGTTGCACAAACGTCGCATTTTTATTGGCTGTATCAGTAACCTGTGTTGCGTAATCTTTTACATGACTGTAACCAACGGTTGTATTAATCATGCCCATAAATGTGTGTGTTAACTCGATGGTGTTGGTGTATTGCGGCCTGAGAAATGCATTGCCTTTTTCGTAGGTTAACTCATCGAGTTTATTTTCAAACGGGTTAAGATCCTGGTAGGTTGGCCTATCAATACGACGGCTGTAAGTAAGGTTAAGCGTATGCTTTTGACTGATGTTAAAAGTTAATGCTGCACTTGGAAAAAAATCGAGGTAATTGCGTTTCACATTATCATCTTCCTGTTGCTGTCCATCGGTTCTAGTAAGATTACCTTCGCTGTTGGTTTGCTCTGCTCTTAAACCTGCCTGCAAACTCCATTTACTATTTAGCTGGCGCTGGTAATTTACATAGGCTGCGTTTACATTTTCTGTATAATCAAACTTGTTGCTTTTGCTAACATCAAGCACTGGTTCATCATTCAATTCGTTATAAAAATCAAATGTATTTTTTGTGTTTACGTATGAAAATTTGGCACCGTAACCGAAAACGCCTTTAAAAGCTTTTTGCTGCGCATCAACTTTTGCACTATAAATATTAATATCAGTTGGTGTGTAATTTCGATATACAAAATCGTTTATCAACTGGCCGGTTTTGCTGTAGTAATAGTTAGGCTGATAGCTGCGCCCTGTGCCACGGAACAAACCATAATCAGCATCAAAATTTATTTCGCGTCCACTGGTATCAGCATACCGGTAATTAAGGTTGAAATTTGCATTGGTACGGCTGGCAGGTATGGTGTTAAAAGCCTTCAGCGTTTTTACAAATTCACCAGTCGGTTCATAACTGATGGCGGTGTTACTTAAGTTATTCGATTTATTGTCGCTTACATTGGTATTGGCCATTATGCCAATTGTGCTTTTGCTACTAATAAAATAATCAATACCTCCTTTTATATTAGCGCTTTTACGATCGTTCACCATCAAACTTTTCTGATCGAAAATAGTATCGCTTTGCACACGGTATAATTTAAACTCGTTTTCGTACTGGCCCTGGCTTACACCCGCATTACCAAATACATTTATTTTTTTGTCGCGGTAATTAAGGTTGATACTACCATTTCCTTTGGGGGTAACACCTTGTACCAATCCAACATTTACACTGCCATTTGTTCCATATTTTTTGTTCTTCTTCAACCGGATATTTACAATACCTGCATTACCACTTGCATCATATTTAGCCGATGGATTACTTATCATTTCTATCGCCTCAATATCATTACTATTAATGCTCTTTAAGTAATCAGCAAGATCTTTTGTATCCAGCTGCATCATTTTCCCATCTACATAAATCTTTACACCAGTCTTTCCTTTCATGCTGATGTTCTCGTTGTTATCAACCTGTACACCAGGGCTTTTTTGTAAAAGTTCCAATGCATTACTACCAGTTGCATTAATGCTTTGCTCCACATTGAAAACGGTTTTATCGGCCCGTACTTCAATCAATGGTTTCTTAGCTTTTACAACCACGCCAGTCAATTCTTTTACACTTGTTTTTAATGCTACGGCCGGCAATTGCAACTGCTGACCACCCACTACTGCAAGCGGTTCAGATTTGTAAGCTTCGTTACCAACTGATGATACCTGTAAAAAATAAGTGTCTTCGGGAAGTGTAATAAATTCGAATGCACCACTTGCATTAGTAACATCAGTTTTTACCAATGCCGAATCTTTTATCTTGTGCAGTGAAACCGTTGCAGCAATTACTGCTTTTCCTTTTTCATCCCGGATTAATCCGCGGATAGTAGCGGTTGTGTCTTTTGCGAATGAGTTGAGTGTGAAGAATATTCCCATCAACATCATCATCATAGTTCTGTTTCTCATTGTTACTTTTTTTGTGTGAAGTGTTTTTTTCAACGCACAAAGTTTCAGTTGCCGGCACTTAAAAGCAGAGACCTTTCGGGACAAGAGGCGAAATGAGAATGATGAAGTGATAAGCGGTTTATATGGCTTGTAAGCGTTATTTATGCGCACGAAAAAATCACATGAACATGTGATAGCAACCAAGTTATGAATAGAAATGCACGTATATGATGATAGTAAAAACTATTATTGAGCATTGAATTGAGAACTGTTGAAGGGGAATTATAAAATAAAAATGTGCATGAAAATCTCGTTTTCATACACATCAAAAAGGTTGTGTTGCCAATATTATCTTACAGTAAAAATTTAAAGCAGCAATCAAAGTGCTGTTAAAAAAGCTTATTCAGCCTTTTTTTCAACAGCTTTCTTTGCCGGTCTGGCAAGTCTTGATTTGCCAAATGAGCCTTTAAAGATTTTTCCTTTTTTGGTTTTTTTATCACCTCTTCCCATGTTATTAATTTTTAGAACCGCAAATGTAACGGCAAAGCGGCCAAATAAAAAAGCAAGATGTCTTTTTAAGGAAAACAACCTGCTTTTATAGGGTATAATTGCTTACAAAATGTTTTCCGCAAGGCCTTTACCGGGTTTAAACCGGGCTACTTTTTTGGCTTTAATCTTAATGGATTCATTGGTTTTAGGGTTACGGCCATTACGTGCTTTGCGTTTGGCAACCGTAAATGTGCCGAAACCAACCATTGTTACTTTATCTCCTTTTTTAAGTGCTTTGGTAACAGCATCTACAAAAGAATCAATGGAGGCGTTAGCCTGTGTTTTTGTGATACCAGCGTCCTCAGCAATCCTGGTAATCAATTCAGCTTTGTTCATCGTTAATGATTTTTTTATTGAATCGTGACAAATATAACGGCAAATAATCGGCAAAAACAATGCCGTTTGTTATAAAATTCTTCGGCTGAAATCCTTAACTGCAAAGGATTTGAACAGATGAGACACTACACTATCAGCACAGCTCATGAAATGAATAAACCCTAACATTAATTAACAAAAAGCAATGAACTCTAAGCAGCGATAGTCAAAAAAGCCCAAAAATCTGTACAGTATATTTTTTTAATCATGGTAAAACTGCCATCAACGAGCGAAAAGCAAAAACCTGTTCTCCCCATTTTTCAGCCATCTCTTTGCGAAAAGCGCCGGCATAATTGGTTACATAATTTTCGTATTCCGATTGGCTTTCGGCATAATACTGAATGGCATAGGTTAATCCT
>JBKJNG010000174.1:0-2861 GCA_046596065.1 Phnomibacter sp.
GTTGCATTACTGCTCACGTTGATTTTCTTATCGTTTAAAAAAGCTCCTTTACCTCTTTCAGCGAAAAAAAACTCTTTTATAAAAGGATTATAAACGGCGCCTGCAATCATAACACCAGCTTTTTCAAGGCCAATACTTACACAACAAATGGGAATGCCATGCGCATAATTAATAGTGCCATCTATCGGGTCTATTATCCATTTGTATTCGCTGTCGGTAATAATATTGCCAGCTTCTTCACTTAAAATAAAATGATCGGGAAAAGCATTTTTTATTATGCCAATAATTGCTGCGTCCGATGCATGATCAGCCTCTGTTACAAGGTCATTCACACCGCCAGCCTTTACACTTGTTTTCAGCGTATCACTGTTAAAATAACGCACCAATTCAACTGCGCCGGCTTCTGTAGCCTGTCTCAAAATATTTATAAGCATGCGGCAAATATAACGCCACTTAGTTACACCTGTTTTTGCCGGTTTAGCAGTTTAATTACACAAAACCGGCAAACAAATCATGGGCCGTCAGCTGTATATTATGTCTCAGCATTTGTTCCGGCTGCTGCTAAGTAGTGGCCGCCCCCGCACAAATGCCCTGCAAAGGCCAGCTACTTTAGCTGCATCCGGCAGCCATTCAACTACAGTAAATAACCGGGCACCGGTAAGCTCCCGGCATCATTAAACTGGGCTCATGGTTCGGCTATCATTTTTTTTAATGGTTCAAACAATCGTATTTCGCAACGCCACATGCAGCTGTCAATTATCATAGTAAATTATAATGTAAAGCATTTCCTGGAGCAATGCCTTTGCTCAGTTAAAATTGCCATGCAGGGCATCGAAGCCGAAGTAATTGTGGTGGATAACAACAGTACCGATGACAGTATTGTGTATTTGCAACCCATGTTTCCATGGGTCCGTTTTATCCTTAATAAAAACAATACCGGCTTCGCAAAAGCCAATAACCAGGCAGTTGGCGTAGCAGGCGGCGAATACATTCTCTTTTTAAATCCCGATACTTTATTGCCGGAAGATTGCCTGCACAACTGTTTACAATTCATGGAAAACAATCTGCAGGCTGGTGCACTTGGTGTGCGTATGCTTGATGGCAGCGGGCGATTTTTACCAGAGTCAAAAAGAGCATTTCCCTCCCCTTTTACTTCCTTATTTAAGCTCGTTGGTTTAGCTGCTTTAATGCCTGCTTCAAAAATATTCGGGCGTTATCACCTTGGCCATTTACCTGCCAGAGAAAACAACGAAGTGGATGTGCTGGCAGGTGCTTTTATGTTGGTAAGAAAAAAAGTGATTGACCAGGTAGGTTGTTTTGATCAAATCTTTTTTATGTATGGTGAAGATGTGGACCTCAGCTACCGCATTCAAAAAGCCGGTTGGAAAAATTATTATTTTGCAGGCGCCGGCATCATTCATTTTAAAGGCGAAAGCACTAAGAAAGGCAGCCTTAATTATGTAAGAATGTTTTACCAGGCCATGAGTCTTTTTGTGCAAAAACATTACAGCAGTGGTAGGTCGGGTTTCTTTAAAATCTTCATCAGCATTGCCATTTGGTTAAGGGCAGGTGTAAGTGCATTCAGTCGTTTTTTAAAATGGATGGGGCTGCCGTTGGCGGACATCTTTATTACCCTTGCAAGCCTAGGGGCAATTGCCTGGTTGTGGGAGCATGTGGTAAAGCCGGGCATACAATATAAACCCGAAGTAATGACTGTGATCTTGCCGCTGTTTACGTTTACATTTATTTTGGCCGGCTGGGTAGCCGGTTTATACGATAAATGGTACCGCCCCGGCCGTGCTTTAATAGCCATGATGCTTGCAGTGATTTTTAACCTGGCCATATACTCTCTCTTTAATATTGATTATCGTTTTTCACGTGGGGTAATATTGTTTGGTGGTATACTAGCTTCAGTTGCCATATTTATTTTTCGTAAACTGTTACTGAAAACTGAGCTTCTGGCAGCGCCCGGTGAAGACCGCGAAATACGCCAAACATTAATTGTAGGAAGTGCATCATCTTACAAAAAAATAGCGCAGCTAATGCAGCTGGCTGGCCGCAACGAAAGAGTACTTGGCCGTGTTGGTTTACAAGATAAAGAGCCGCATACTGCTGGTAGTTTTAACCAGCTTAGTAACTTACTGAATGCTGTACCGGCACGTGAAATTGTATTTTGTATTGATGGCAATTTTACGATGGCTAATGCCATGGCTTTTATGCAATCAGAAAAACGAAAATTACGTTACAAATTTTTTTATGAAGGCAGCCATAGCCTTGTAGGAAGCGATAGTAAAGAAACAACCGGTGAAGCACTATCCAGCACTGAAAGCTTTGCTATTGACAAGCAGGAAAACCGGCGCATGAAAAAGATAAGCGATATTTTTTGGTGCGTTTTTTTGCTCGTGTTTTTTCCCGTACACCTGGTGTTTGTAAAAAAACCGGCAGGCTTAATCCGTAATATTTTCCAGGTTTTTTCAGGACAAAAAACATGGATTGGTTATTGCGTTTTTCCTACCGGATTGCCGCCCCTTTCCAAAGCAGTTATAGGCAGTAACGGCTTACCCATTATGGCTTCGAAAACACTTAATGAAGAAAGCCTTTCCCTTATCGATTACTGGTATGCAAAAGATTATGAATGGCTAAACGACAGCAGGCTGATACTGCGTGCCTATAAACATTTGGGACATTAATTTGTACAGGACATACCCGCCTGGGACTGCATGATAAGGGAGCCAATTTTATTTATCGGGATACCTTTTATAGCATACAATCTATTTTGCACTCCTATAAGTATTTCACCGCCGGATGGATGAATAATTTACTAAGCAATTTTATTCTTAGTTTCCGGTATTAAAACAAAG
>JBKJNG010000252.1:0-4780 GCA_046596065.1 Phnomibacter sp.
CAAAGTCAGGTTCACCGAGGCTTAAGCCGGTTACATCATTTCCCTGCGCACGAAGTTCACGTGCCAGTTTAGCCATTTTTAAAGTCTCCGGTTCGTTGAACCGCTGCAGACGGGAAGCAAGTTGCATCTTTTGAAATGTATTTTTTAAAATTGGCTGCGAAGGTAATTCAGTAGATAATGCATGGGATTGAAGAATATACAATAATTAAGGTAAAGTTTTGAAGAAAATCTAAGACCTACTAAGATCTGTTTTACAAACAAATAAACGATAACCATAGAACAGGCGCAAGTAGGTAAGCGTGCATGGATTGGTTGCCGTGCTTATAGCCTTATTGCATTACTCATGCTCATACATAATCATTCTTGGCTTATTTTTTCCCTTTGCGTTTAAAATGCCAATCGCATATACCGAATAACTTTTACCATGCTGAATGGTAGCGGCGGGAAGTGAATCAAGCAATTTGGTGCCGTTATAAAGCCTTAGCTTGGTAGTAAACGTGTCGATGGCTGTAAACGCATCCGTAAAGCTGGCAAATGTTTTTGCGGATACCAATATCTTATTGGTATCGTTTGCAAGTTGCTGCTGGTTAGCACCAATTATTAGTGGAAAAAACCGGATATATCCCTTTGACTTCGATTCCGGTTGTTTCCAGTTATCCCTAAGCAATACACTCTTAAACCTATTAATTGAATCGTAAAAAATCAAACTGAAATCAGAAGCATTGGGAAGATCGGCAAAAAAAGAAGAATCAAAATCAGCAGCGCCGTTTAGCTTCCATCTTACATCTGTTGTTCCCGCTGCTGCCGGCAAATTATATTTTGGTATCCCATATAGTACGGTTGAATCAATTACATCTTTACCTACAATAAGGGTAAATGCTGAACTGTTTGGCACAGCATTGACAATGGTAAAGCGACTGATGTAATTCTGATTCTCCTTTTTACAGGCAAGCAGCAGACATAAAATAAAGGCCAGGTAAATACGCATGATTGAGAGTCTTGCCAGTTTTAAAAAACAAATATCGGGGAAACGAACAGCTGCTAAAAGCCTGGAGCACTGTACTGTTAAAAATTAATTTTCCTTTAAAGCAATTAAGTCCATTAATATTGATATACAATCCGTTCAATTGTACCCGAAATTCCCTTCCTGTTTTATTTAATGCAAATTCATTGTTTAAGCCAGAACGTTAAATGGCGAGACACCAATTCCCCTACATTTGCACTCCATTTAAAATTCCGATAATTCTGTACGTATGCAAATGAAAGGTATGGTGCGGGTGTTTGCCGCTTTGATGATCATTTTCAGCTTGTATCAGTTATCGTTCAGCTGGTTTGTAAAAAGCCACGAGAGCGAAGTGCATGACAAGGCCGAGCGCCAGATTAAGGCCGTGATGCCCGCCTCCAGTGTGAAATATCCCTCCGATAAAGAGTTACAGGCCTTGTACCAGGACAGCCTGAAAGAAGCGGTTAGGGTACGTTATCAACGACTGCTGGATAGTACCAGTCAGAAAAAGATTACCTGGTGGGGCTTTAACTACAAAGACTCAAAAGACCAGGAAGCTAAATTAGGGCTTGACCTGCAGGGTGGTATGAACGTTACGCTTGAGGTTGGCATGGCCGATCTTATCCGTTCGCTTAGTGGTTATACAAACGATAAGGCTTTTAACGCCGCGTTGAACCAGGCCATTAAAGAAAAAGCAACCACCGGCAAAGATCTTATTGACCTTTTTGTAGCAGCTTACCGCCAGCAGGCGCCAGGCAACAAACTGGCTCCGTTGTTTGCCGCCGGCAGCGCCAAAAGAATCAGCTTCGATGCAAGTGATGACGCAACCACCAGCTACCTGCGCAAAGAGTCAGATCTTGCCTTCCAGAATACCTACAACATTCTCCGCAACCGTATCGACCGTTTCGGTGTTGCCTCTCCAACCATCAACCCAGATAATGCCAAAAAGATTATTACCGTTGAACTCGCAGGTATTACCGATAAAGAACGGGTAAGAAAATACCTTCAAAGCTCTGCCAACCTGCAGTTCTTTGAATTATACAACATC
The DNA here is from genome assembly GCA_046596065.1 of Phnomibacter sp. Lineage (GTDB taxonomy): Bacteria > Bacteroidota > Bacteroidia > Chitinophagales > Chitinophagaceae > Phnomibacter. Next base: position 2,052 of record JBKJNG010000252.1, read on the forward strand.
AGCGAGTTTGGTGAAAGCCTGCTTAGCGGTGAAAAAGCGCTTGCTATTACTTTAAAAGGTGGAATAGTTTCCGACAGTACCTTAAAAGATACTACTGCTTTAAAAGATACTACTGCTGCTGGCCTTGCTAAAGAAGCACCTATCCGCAGCTTGTTTGCACAGATCTACCAGCCGGAACAAGACAAAGCAACCGGTAAAGTAATTTACCCCGCAGCTATAGGCCTTGTAATGGCAAAAGACACCGGCTTATTAGGTGAATACATCCGCAACCCGGTGGTAGCTGCACAATTTCCTCAAAACCTGAAGTTTGCTTTTGGTTACATGGGTGGCAGCAATGAGAAAACCAGCGGCATTTATGCATTATATGCATTAAAAACCGTGGATGGTATGCGTGCCAAACTGGAAGGTGATCACATTACTGATGCCGGGCAGGACTTTGACGAACGCGGACGGGTTGCCATTAAAATGAACATGGATAATGTTGGCGCCAAAATTTGGGCCAAGATGACCGGTGATAACGTGGGCAAAGGCATTGCAATTGTATTGGATGATTTTGTTTACAGTGCACCAAACGTTAATGGTGTTATCCCCAACGGTAGTTCGGAAATTACTGGCAGCTACGAGATTAAAGAAGCACAGGACATGTCTGAAATGCTGAAAAGCGGTAAGCTGCCTGCACCAGCAAAAATTGTTCAGGAACAAGTGGTAGGTCCTACCCTTGGGGCTGAAGCAGTACATGGCGGATCGCTTGCCTTCATTATCAGCTTTGTTGTAATTTTTGCCTTAATGCTGATCTATTATAATTCAGCAGGATGGATCGCAAATATTTCCCTGATCTTGAACCTCTTGTTTACCCTTTCCATTCTTACGGCGATGGGTGCAACATTTACGGCAGCGAGTATCGCCGGTTTGGTACTAACCATTGGTATGGCCGTGGATACCAACGTAATTATATTCGAACGTATTAAAGAAGAACTGAACTGGGGGCGCAACTACCCTACCGCTGTGGCAAACGGTTACCGCCGTTCGTTATCGCCTGTATTGGATGCACACGTTACCACCTTCTTAACTGCAGCCATTCTTTACTACTTTGGTTTAGGCCCGGTTCGTGGTTTTGCATACGTGCAGATGTGGGGTATTGTACTGAACTTATTTTGTGGTATCCTTATCAGCCGTACCGTTACTGACTGGTTTACCAGCAAAAGCCGCCACCTCGAATATTTCACTGGTATCAGCCGCCGCATTTTCAAACATGCGCAGTTTAAATTTATAGAATTTAGGAAAATCGCTTACTCCATTTCAATTGTGGTAGCACTTTTAGGAGTAGCTTCTTTCTTCTACGGTTTTGATAAAGGCGTTGAATTCAAAGGTGGCCGCAGCTACACGGTGAAGTTTGCCAAGCCTATGAAAAACGAGGAAGTTTCGGATGCATTAAAACCAGTGTTTGGCGAATTCCCGATTATTAAAACAGTAGGAAGCGCCAACCAGTTAAACATCACTACCTCTTATAAAATTGAAGAAACAGGCGCTTCTGTCGACAGTTCTGTTGAACGCACTTTGTACACTGGACTACAGAAATTTTTACCAGCCGGTTTAACTTTCGATGATTTCGACAAAAATTATAAAGTAGCATCACAAACAGTGTTGCCTACCATTTCTGAAGATTTGTCGAGAGGTGCCGTTTACGCCACCATTGTTTCTATCCTCTTTATTGTTGGTTACATCTTTATCCGTTTCCGCGACTGGCGTTACAGCCTCGGTACCATTGTGGCCTTGTTGCACGACGTATTGGTTACACTGGCTGTGTTCAGCTTCCTGCGCAAAGTGGTAAACTTCCCGCTTGAAATTGACCAGCACTTTATTGCGGCGATATTAACGGTAATTGGTTTCTCCATGAATGATACCATCATTGTATTTGACCGTATCAGGGAGAACAGCCGTATTATGAAAGGATCTGATAAAGGCACAGTGATCAATAAATCGATCAACGATACTTTAAGCCGCACCATCATGACATCCCTTACGGTATTCATCACCATCCTGATACTGTTTATTGTAGGCGGAGAAGTAACAAAAGGTTTTGCATTCGCTATGCTGATCGGTGTTATCACTGGTACTTATTCTTCCATCTTTGTGGCAGCACCAATCCTGGTTGATTTTGCAAAAGATCGTCCGTTAGGCGAAGCTGAACACCACGAACCGGTAAAAGGAAAACCAGCTGTAACTCCGGCAGTAGCTAAATCAAAATAGCAGTATTTAGTAGTTAGTACTAAGTAGTTAAATAATACAACAAGAAGCGTCACTCAAGGGTGGCGCTTCTTGTTTTTGCATATGATCGGCCATTGTTTGTGTTGAGCATAGCCCCGTGCGTTTGCCTCACAAACAACTTATTTCGCTACACGTACCCGGGGAATGTTATCAATCTGCGATATTTATTTTTATTCCATGCTTTAATGGTTTAGTTCACCCATAACACTTTCCTTTGTTATAACACAAAAACGATGACTATGCCTTACAAAATCACTGACATTGAAGGAATTGGCGAAACCTATGCCGCCAGGTTACACGCGCAGCAAGTCTTTACGACAGATGACCTTTTGACTATTTGTGGAACAAAAAGAGGCCGTGAAACGGTAGCCGAAGCCGCCGCTATTCCAGAAAGCCTGGTGCTAACCTGGGTAAACCATGCCGACCTAATGCGGATAAAGGGGATTGCAGGGCAGTTCAGT
>JBKJNG010000433.1:0-5526 GCA_046596065.1 Phnomibacter sp.
TTTTGTAACTGAAGTGGCGGCAACGGCATCGGGTGGGGAAATGATGGCACCTAATAAAAATGCTAACGGCCAGCTAATTCCCGGTATCATTATATGCGCGGCAACCGCAACTAAACAGGTGGTAAACAATACAAGCCCAAAGGCGGCAAACGTTATTGGGCGAAGGTTGGCTTTGAAATCGTGCCAGCTTGTATTCCATGCGGCCGCGTACAATAATGGGGGAAGAAAAATAATAAAAACAACTTCTGGTTGAAGCGCAATGACCGGTAACCCCGGAATAAGACTAATTGTAACACCACTAAGTACCAATACTATTGGAAAGGGAAATTTGTATTTGTTACTTAGTACTCCCAGAAATGTAATACCAAAAAGCAGCATTATGATTACGCCAATATTTTCCATGTAATTCTTTGTTACCTGTAAAAATAGGCGGAACTTCTAAAAGAGATTCTAACGACCGGGTTTTGCAAAAAATGTTTGTGGCTGCCAGTATAAATTCAAAGACCCGGATGAAAAGCATGAAAATAAAATAGAACAAATTTTACAGCAAAGCAGAAAAAAATTATGTAAATCATTGTTGTATTAGCCTGCTTCCATTTCAATGCCAATCTTTTTCATTAGCAGCGAGGCATTAGTGCTTTCGCAAATGCCATCTTTCATGCGGTAATCAAATATTATTTCTTCGTTAATAATGCTCGAATCAAAATGATAATTTTTGATTGCATTTGGGTATTTATTTTCCAGTTCAGCTAATTCAATATCATGCGAAGCAATAATACCCACCGCACCATGACGAATCAACTGCTTTATAAGCGCAACCGAGCCAGTATGACGGTCAATCGTGTTAGTTCCACGCAGCATTTCATCTAACAAAATAAAAACTTTTTCGCCGGCATTGGCCGCTTCCACAATGCGTTTCATCTTTTTTAATTCTGCATAAAAGGTTGAAGTGCCTTCTTCTAAATTATCCATAATGCGCATGGATGAAATAATTTTTACAACAGGTAATTTCATATGGGCAGCATGTACCGGTGCACCAATCATTGCCAGCACCATGTTGGCGCCAATCGTTCGTAGAAAAGTGCTTTTGCCGGCCATATTACTGCCTGTTATTAATGCAAATTGCGGGTTGCCATTCATTGAAAAATTATTGGTAACCACTTTAGATACAGGTATTAGCGGATGCCCGATTGCCTTGCATTCTAATTCAATCCAATTATTTGTAATGGTTGGAAATATCCATGTTGGGTGGTTGAATGCAAGGATAGCAACAGATGCAAGCATCTCGGTTTCGCCGGTAGTTTCAAACCATTTTGCAAGCTGTCCTGTTTGTGCTTTTTTCCATTTTTCCAGGGCAAGTACTTGTTGCAGATCCCAAAATAGAAAAGCACTCAACGGCAAATAAACTACAGGATTTAAGCGATAATCAAATCGTTTTAATATGGCTTTTAAGGAAGCTATTGCGTGTGATGCTTTATTGTTTTCTAAAAGTTGTGCTTGTTTATTTTTTAATAATTCGCTATCGAAGTTTGCTGTTTCAATCCATTGCAGCGTGGGTAGAAATGCGTGCAGTTGCGGAATAACTTTAGAGAGATGGCTGTATTGTTTGGTGATCTTTTTATAAAAAGAAAAAACAAATGCAAGCATTAGTAACAGGATGGTATTAAACATGCCATCGGTAATAAAATCCGCTATGTACAAAGCCAAAGTTGTGAATGAAACAATAGGTACCGCATAACGTAAAACCTGCCAAATAGGTTTCTCGAAATTATCACTGTTATCAGTTAACCATTCAGCTATCAGGGTTTCAGTCTCTTTGGTTACTGGCGCTATCATGGTGTACGATTGCAACTGATGGCACCATGCTGGTTTTGCTGCCAATTCTTCTACAGCCTCCTGTTTTTCTGCAATGGTATTTTGTGTTGTTGCTGTTATAAATGCTTCCGCGAGTGCAAGGCTTCCGTGATGCGAATGTGCACGGTTGACGTATTGATAAAGCGATGCTGTGCCAAACAAATCCAAATCGTTATCGGGCAAATGAAAGCTGTTAATAAACGCATCTCCACCGGGCCTGTGCGTATAATGTCCTTCCAGAACTAATAACTCTTCTTTATTTATTTTTATTAAACGGTTGGTATTGCTAATCTTTTCTTCAGTTGCTATTGCAACAGACACGAGGTAGAGAAAAATTGCGATGCATGGCAAAGCGATTAGTGTAATTATTGACTGCTTTGGCCACAAAAAATATACAGCCAGCAAAAGCAGGATGATTGTTAATAGCCTAGCCCATCCAAGCAACGCATGCTTTTTTTTAAATGCAACCAGTGAAACCGTTAGTTGTTGAATGCGCTCCTCGTAAAAAAAGACGGGTGAGTTATCAGCCATGGGACAAAATGATTGTGGCAAAATTGCGTGGCTGTGTTAACATTAAAAAATCAATTAAAATACAGGGAAACTTGGAGACTGTTTAAATTTTATTGTTGGAATTACTTATAGGGTATTATTTGAACGAAACGAGGTGGATTTTGCAGCCCTGGCCAGCAGCCCTAAGGCGAAAAAACCAATCCCGCTTAGCGGGACAGCCAAAAGACCCATGGGAAACCGATAAATGAATTTTAAACAGTCTCTTAGCAATAAGGCTGTCAGCGTTTTTATCTTACAAGGGTTGAAGTTCCTTTTTGAACATATTTTTTGCCTGTATAATCCACGGCTTCAACCAGCCAGACAAAACTGCTGGTTTGCTGTAGCTGACCATTGATTCTGCCATCCCATCCTCTGCCATTAGTAGTAGTTGAAAAAACCAATTGGCCGTAGCGATTATAGATGTTGAAGCGGTCAACTTTTTTCATACCAACAGCAATCGGGCGCAGCACATCGTTTTTGCCGTCGCCATCGGGCGTAAAACCTGTTGGTACAAATATGGTTGGTGGGGTAGAAAATATCCTGATGCTTATAAACGCTGAATCGGCACATCCCGCAAGATTATAAACAAGCACTTTATACCGAATGCTATTATAACCTTCCGCAAAAAAGGCAATTGGATTTGGAATATTGGCTGCTGAAAGTCCGGTAGCAGGTATCCATAAATACCTGGTTCCACCTTCAGCAAGCAATTGAATGGTTTCGCCCAGCACAACTGCAGTATCCCTTCCGGCATAGGCATTTATATCCGCTAAAACAATAACAGTGACCGAATCACTTGTGGTTTTTGGGCATCCTTTGTTATCAGTTACGGAAAGTACATATACCGTTGTTATTTGTGGACTTGCAACTGGTTTAAGTATGCTGCTATTATTTAAACTACCTGCTGGCGACCAACTGAATTTTGTGGCATTGCTTGTGCCATTAAGCTGTGCTTTTGAGCCAAAGCAAAACATAGTGTCGTTGCCCGCTGCTACCAGCGGGTAGGGAACCGTTTTTACAATAATTTGTTCTGTGGCTTTGCAGGCACTTATGCTAACAGTAACGTTATAGGTAGTGGTGTTTGCAGTAATGGCAATTGGTATTGCCGCCGAAGAATTATCAAGTTGGTTTGCAGGTGTCCAATTATAAATTAGCCCATTGGTTTGCAGCCGGAGTTTTATTGAATCGCCGGCACAAATGGTGGTGTCATTCATAGCGGCCAGGGTAACTTTATCTGTAACACGAACTAAAATTGAATCGCGGTTAAAACAACCGTCATCATCCAAATCAACATAATATTTTGTTGTAGTAAGCGGCGCTGCTGTTGCCGTGGCAGTACTGGCATTTATTAATTGGTTGGCAGGCGACCATACAAATGTTCCTCTTCCCAACGCCCTTAATTGAAGTTGGTCTGGCGGACAAATCAGTGTGTCCCGAAAAGCCAGTTCAATGGGTGGTTTTACAAATATTTCAATTGGCTTAAGTATGGTATCCCTGCAGCCTTTTGTGTTGGTAACTACCAGGGTAGAAGTTGTTTGGCCTGCCTGCAGAAATGTATAGACGGGGTTTCTCTCAATAGAAATATCGTCTTCACTGCCGTTATCACCAAAATTCCACGACCAACTGTTAACGGTTCCATACACCGAATTAGTTGCATCTTTAAACTCCGTTGGTTTTGTAAAACAAATGCCCTGGTAATTAAAGTTTGGTTTGAAGCCCGGAAACACCCTTGCAATGGAAGTGGTTGAATCGGTGCAGCGCTGCCCGCGGTTTATTACCAGCCTAATGTTGTACAAACCGGTATCGGCGAAAGTATAATTTACAGTAGGAGTTGTAGTGGTATAAACAATTGCATTGTTCGCATTTTTTAATTCCCAATAGTAAGAATTAATAAGGGTACTGATGCTGAGGTTGCTTAACGAAATGGATTTCGTGTCCTTGCAAAGCTGGTACTCCGGTTGTAAAACAGCTGCTGTAAGGCTACAGGAAGTTATTGCTATCTGGAGGTCTTTTCGCTGGGTAGCAATTACCTTACCATCCCGTATTTCATCTACACAAACCGTTACTACATAAACGCCCGCATTTGGCGCAATGCCAGATATAAGCCCGGTTTTACTGTCAATGGTAACTAAATTGCCTAAAGGGTTCATCCCGGAAAAACCATTGCCATAGGGTACCGGCTTATAAGGTGGCGATAAAGGCGCCGTCGCATTGTTGCCGCCGCCGCCTGTAGGCCCGGTGCTGCTGCGATAAGCCTCGCAAAAAGAATATTGCAGGTCATCAGAATCGGCATCGGAAGCGGCAAAACTGTAGCTGAATGGATTATTGGCACAAACAATTACAAGATCGCTTCCGGTAAAATGGGCGCTGCTATTTATTACGTTTGTTTGGTTGTAATAAGTGCCCGGAATTTCCATGGTGTATGAAGCCCCAATTTGGCTATACCCGTTAGAAAGATTTGCTATGCCGGAAATTCGGAAGTTAACCTGTCCTGCTATTATGTAACCATCACTGGAGGGTGGTAAAGACAATGTAAAATCGTAATAACCCACTTCATAACAAACCGTAGGAGGATTGCTGATACATGGATCGGGATCGTTTAATGAAATGATTTCCTTCCGGGCCAGGGCAACATCCAAATCCATAACACGGCTGTTATCAGATTTATGAAAAATAGAGATGATGGTAGGGTTATTAAATATACGGCCGCTGTTACAGCGCATGTACAATTTCAGTGTACCTCTGTATTGATTGGTGCCATTGGCTGAATTAATAAACGTGTACGACATTTCGCCACCAGTTATATGATCAGCCCTGGCGGCAAAGTGAGAAAACAACAGCACTATGAAAAAAGTGACCAGCTTTTTCATGAGACAATTAGTCTAAGAAAATTTTGCAGACAACAACCTGGAAAGTGAGCGTAAGTGTTCTTATGATGTGTTAACTACATACGAGGTGTGTAATTGTTTGGTTGCTTCTATTTCAGGTTTATTTTTATTCAAACAACTATTTTAAAAATGCTTCAACGGGTGCTATTCGAAAAGCTAACCTGTGTTAATTAAAGCTACCAAACTTTATTTGGCTAACTGCAAATATTTAAAAAGCTAACGGAAAATTTATTTT
>JBKJNG010000500.1:0-3517 GCA_046596065.1 Phnomibacter sp.
ATTAACCTGGGTAATATTTCTGAAGACATATTAAAGGACGGTCGGCGCTTTTATGAAAATGGGTTACCAACGCCAACCCAGCCAAACCTTGCTGTTGACAGTACCGGCGTGTGGGGCAAATCACCACTTAACCCCATCCAGATTACACAGGCCTTCAGTAATGAAGTAGACGACCGCGTATACCAGGATGTAGGTTTTGATGGCTTGAACGACACGGAAGAAAGAAGCCAAAGAAAAACGGATTACCTCGACAAGCTGGCTGCAAACTTTGGAAATAATAGCCCCGTTTACCAAAATGCCCTGAAAGATCCCAGTACAGATAATTTCGTAAACTATCGCAGCACAGATTATGATGCTATAAATGCCGGCATTCAACGACGTTACCGCGACTATAACCTTAACCAGGGCAATTCGCCGGTAAGTAATAACAATAGCAATATTATTGAGGCCAGTACGCGTTACCCCGATAACGAGGACCTAAACAGGGACAATACCCTAAACGAAAACGAGGAATATTTCGAATATAAGATCGATATGAAACCGGACATGCCGGTTGGTCAGAATTACATCACCGATATCCGTTTGGTTTCAGTAAAATATGAAAATGGTACCAGCGGTACCGAAAAATGGTACCAGTTCAGGGTTCCAATCAGCGGCTATTCGAGGAAAGTGGGTAATATCCCCGACTTCAAATCAATCCGGTTTATGCGTATGTACCTTACCAACTGGCAGGATAGCGTGAACCTTCGTTTTGCAAGGCTGGACCTGGTGCGAAACAACTGGCGCCAGTTTGCATTTGAACTTACCCGCGATGGCACTTATAAATCAACTGCCCAAAATACATTCACCAAGATTAATACACTGGCGGTAAATATTGAGGAAAACGATAAAAGAACGCCGATACCATACCGCATTCCACCTGGCATAGAAAGGGTTCAGCAAATTGCTAATGGAGGTGTAAATATTCTGCAGAATGAGCAATCGCTTAGCATGCAGGTCCGCTACGTTCAATCCGGCGATGCCCGTGGCGTGTTCAAAACATTTAATAATGACCTTCGACAGTATAAAAAGCTCAGCATGTTTGTTCATGCTGAAGAATTGCCGCAAACCGACCCCGCCTACACGCCACTTACCGATACCAGTTTATATGCAGTAGTTCGTATTGGGCAGGATTATATCAGCAATTATTATGAGATCCGAATTCCAATGCGTGTTACCCGTCCCTCAGGGCCAAACATTGCAACCGAGCTTATTTGGCCAGATAGCAATAACCTCGATTTTATGCTGCAGGATCTTATTGACCTTAAGAACAGGCGTAATAAACAACCTGGTGTTTCACCTACAAGTTATTATTCCGAAAAAATAGGTAGCCGCGTTTATGGCCTTTTTGGCAATCCCAACCTCGGAGAAGTAAAAGGCATTTTTGTTGGTGTCGATAATCCTTTCCGGCCGGATGGTCCTAGCCTTAGTACCGAAATGTGGATAAACGAGTTAAGATTAAGTATGCTGGATGAACATATTGGTTATGCGGCCATTGGCCGCGTTGATATTCAACTGGCTGATCTTGGAACATTAAGCGTAGCAGCCAACCATACCAGTTCTGGCTTTGGTACCATTGAGCAACGGGTTAACGAACGGAGCCGGGAAGACAATACGCAATTTGATGCAAGCCTTCAGATAGATGCCGGTAAACTTTTACCGAAAAGTGTAGGCCTTACCATACCAGTTTATGCCAGTTTGAGTTCCCAAATCAGCTCGCCGGAATATGATCCTTATGACAAGGATGTTAAGCTGAAAGAAAAAATAAAAACTACCAGTAACCCCGATTCGATAAAAAGCATTGCCCGTGAACAGCAGGTAACCAAAACGCTGAACATTAGTAACATGCGCCTTGCACAACCACAGGGCAAAAAACAAAAAATTTACAGTATTAGTAATTTTGATTTCACTTATAATTTCCTGCAACAAAGCCTTTCATCGCCCATTGTAACGAAAGACCTTATCAAGCGGCACAGGGCCATGCTGGGTTATACCTACGTTACCCAACCAGTGTATTGGGAGCCGTTTAAAAAGATGATTAAATCGAAATCGCCATGGCTGACATTTATTAAAGACATCAACTTTAATCCCATACCATCAAGCCTTGCTTTCCGCTTTGATGTAAACAGGCAATTTGGAAGATATGTTCCAAGGATTGTAAATACATTCGACAACAAAGTGGAACGTGTCGATAGCACATACGATAAGTATTTCAACTTCGACCGGTTTTACTCCTTCCGTTGGGATCTAACCCGTTCTTTAAACCTGGATTACACAGCAACAAACAGGGCAAGGGTGGATGAACCTGCAGGCGAATTAAATACTAAACAGAAAAAGGATAGTATGTGGCACAACTTTTACAAGGGTGGCCGCAACGTAAATTTCGAGCAGAACATCATTTTATCTTATACAGTTCCAACAGCTAAGTTCCCCTTCCTTGACTGGACAAATGTTCGGGCAAGCTATACCGCCCGCTACCGTTGGGCAGCCAGCAGTTTGTTGGCCCAATACCTTAACCAGGGCAATATTTTGGAAAACGGATCGGATCGGATGATTAATGCTGAACTGGATTTTAGCAGGCTTTACAGTAAAAGCCGCTGGCTGGCAGCATTGGAAAACGAGACGCCGAAAGTGAAACTGGATTCGGCGGGAAGGCGCATGCAAAAACTACAGAAGCAAATTACCAAAATCCAAAAAGACAGTATTGAGCGGGAAATGAATAAGCTGCCGCCAAAAGAACGTGAACTGGCAAGAAGGCAACAGAAACTGGACGAAAAGAATGAAAGAAAAAACCGAAATATTGAGGTAACAGGCCTTCCCCGAGTTGCAGGCAAACTGGTTACCATGGTAAAACGAGCCTCTGTAAACTATGGCGAAGTTTACTATAGCCGCCTACCGGGCTACACTGACAGTACCCAGTTTTTTGGAAATAATTTCAGAAGCAATGCACCGGGCTTTGGCTATATATTGGGGCAAACACCTGATACCAATACGCTGAACAAGTTTGCCAGCCGAAACCTTGTAACACACGATCCTAATTTCAACCAGCTCTTTGCCCAGGGTTTCGATCAGAAATTTAGTGTGCAGGCACAACTGGAGCCTTTCAAAGAATTTTTGATTGATGTTAATCTTGATAAATCGTTTTCAAAAGACTTTACAGAGTTGTTTAAAGATACATTGGGTAACAGCACTCATAGCCATTTAAGCCCTTACGTCACAGGTGGCTTTAGCGTTACGTATATTTCTTTCCAAACGCTTTTCAAAAAATTTAACCCCAACGAAAACAGCCCGACTTTTAAACGGTTTGAAGATAACCGCCAGGTTTTGAGTGTGCGTGCTGCAAATAACAACCCTTACTGGAAAACAAATGTTGGGCAAATTGGAGCAGATGGTTATGCGGTTGGTTATAACCGTTATGCCCAGGAAGTGCTGATCCCATCTTTTATAGCGGCATATACCAACAAAGACCCTAATAGCG
>JBKJNG010000534.1:0-5305 GCA_046596065.1 Phnomibacter sp.
AGGATGGCTTGCACCTTGCCTGTAGCGAAGATGGATTTAAGTGGCAGGCATTAAAGAATGATAGTTCGTTTCTAAGGCCCATTTTAAGTAAGGATAGTTTGATGCGTGATCCATGCATTATTCGTGGCGGAGATAATTTATTTCACATGGTGTGGACGGTTAGCTGGCACGAAAGAGGTATTGGATATGCATCATCGCCTGATTTAATTCATTGGTCTGCGCAACAATATATTCCGGTAATGGAGCATGAGCCGGAAGCGCAAAATTGCTGGGCGCCGGAAATTATTTACGACGATGTAAATAAAGAATATATGATCTACTGGGCCACAACTATTCCCGGCCGGTTTCCGGTAACTGAAAATCTTGGCGATAATAACCACCGCATATACTATGTTATCACCAAAGATTTCAAACAGTATAGTGATGCCAAACTACTATACGACCTGGGCTTTAATGTAATTGACGCTTCTATTCAAAAAGAGAAGGATGATTATGTAATGTTTTTAAAAGATGAAACAGTAAAACCCGTTGCGCAAAAAAACATTCGGATTTCATTCAGCAAAAAACTCAGCTCCGGCTATGGAATACCTTCAGATCCTATCACAGGTAAATATTGGGCCGAAGGACCGACTGCCATCAAAATAAATGGCCAATGGATTGTTTATTTTGATAAGTACACAGAACACAAATATGGCGCTGTAACATCAGCCGATTTAAAAAAATGGACCGATATTTCTGACAAGATCGTAATGCCAAAAGGCATAAGGCATGGAACAGTGTTTACAATTTCTGACGAACAATTCAGAGCATTACAGCAACAATTTAGTCAATGACTATGCTGTGCAATTAATCGGTAATCATTAATTTTTAATGCGTTCATTTAAATATGCCTGCGGTGTTTTGCTGGTTATGTGCTTAAAATTTTTATGAAAACATACTGCATTATTAAATCCACTTTCAAAACAAATTTGTTTGATGCTAAGCCTGTTGTCAATAATCAGTTTGCAGGCATAACCCACTCTTATTTCAGTTAAGAACTGCACATAATTTTTACCTGTTCTTGTTTTAAAATACCGGCAGAACGAATTAGTTGAAAGACCCGCTATTTTAGCAATATCGTGCAGGGTTATTTTTCCTTTAAAATGCGTAAGGCTGTATTGGTAAATCTCATTGATCCGGTCGGTTTCCGGTGCTGAAAAAGTAAACTGGAAGCCTATAGACGAAAGCAATATCGATTGGTTGAATTTCCCAATGGCCGATATGGATTGCATCAATGCAATCATTCTTTCCAATCCATCCGATAGCTCAATCCGTTTTATCATTTTGGCAATTGGACTGGCTTTTTCGGCCGGGATCATAATGCCTCTTTTCGAAGTGTCGAGCACTGCTTTTACCTGCTTTAATTCCGGCAGGTTCAAAAATCTTTCGCCCCAGAAATTTTCATTAAAATGAATAACAGTGGCAAATGGTTTAGGATCATCTTTTGCTTCGTAAAACGTATCGTCGTATTTCCAGTAATGGGGTAGATTGGCACCAACCAATACTATATCACCCGCACAAAAAGGTTTTATATGGTCGCCAACAAATTGTGTTCCTCCGCCTTTGTGAAATTGAATCAGCTCAACCTCGCTGTGGTAATGCCAGCGGTTGTTTATGTTAGGCATCATATCCTGCCTTACACTAAACGAATTGGTGGCCGGCGTATTTACGGTAAGCAATTTCGGTTTCATGTAATCTTTACCCTATTTATTAAGCTATCTTATTTAAAATGCTAAAATACCTTAGTATAAAGATAATTAGTTCCATTCTTTTTACACGTTGAGCTGTTTTTTTGTAGTCGTATTTTTTGCTTGCTTGTGTATTGTGATGAATCCCGGAAAATTCTCATTACTAATAAGGCTGTTGTTTTTAGATATGAATGTTGCATGCTGAATATGAGATCTTCCCAATGTGTTTACAATCGTAATTAATCGGACAATGGGAGTCTTGAAATTTTGGCTGCCATTATTGTGATTGTATCTATCTTTTCGGACGAGTTCTAAAAGCGAATGCTGTATTAGTACAAATTATTAATAAAAAAGTTAATATCTCTTGCCGCATGAAGTCTAAACAAACGTATCCTGTTGCACTCATCTTAGTTACCTGCCTGTTTTTTTTATGGGGTTTTGCCCATAATCTCGACCCGATTTTAATTCCGCATTTAAAGAAATCATTTACACTCACTACCACCCAGTCAACGCTGATAGATTCGTCGGTATTTATTGCCTATTTTATTATGGCCCTGCCTGCCGGCTATATTATGAAAAGGTTTGGCTATAAAATTGGTATCATAAGTGGCCTGCTGCTGTTCGCAGTCGGGTGCTTTCTGTTTTTACCTGCGGCTGATTATCAATCTTATAATTATTTTTTGATCGCCCTTTTTATTATTGCCTGCGGTTTAACTATCCTTGAAACCGCTGCCAATCCTTATGCAGCCGCCCTTGGCGATCCCGCGACTTCAACGCAGCGCCTTAACCTTGCACAGTCTTTCAATGGACTTGCCGCGGCACTTGCACCCGTAATTGGCGCAAAAATTATTTTCACAAAAGGGTTTACCGAAGTTGAGTTGAGCAGCATGACCGATTCGGCAAGAAAAATAGCATTGGCATCGGAGGCATCATCTGTAAAAGCTCCGTATGCTATTCTTGGGATAATACTGGTTGTTGTGGCCATTTTGTTCGCCATTATTCATCTGCCAAAAATGAAACACGCTTCGCAGGAGGCTGCCAGCAAACACATATTTCAAGCCTTCAGGCATAGACATTTGGCATGGTCGGTAGCAGCCCAGTTTTTTTATGTGGGCGCACAGGTATCTGTTCTGAGCTTGTTTATTTTATATGCAACATACTCCGCACAAATACCGGAACTGGAAGCGGCTTATTATCTTGGCATCTGTGGTATTGCATTTTTAATTGGCAGGTTTTCTGGTACTTTCTTTATGAAGTTTATAGAACCTCCAAAGCTGCTTGCGTTGTATGCGGGTATAAATGTATTGTTATGCACTGTGGCCATTGCTGCGTCAGGTATGATTACAGTTTATGCTGTCATCGGAATTGCTTTCTTTATGTCCATCATGTTTCCCACGATATTTTCATTGGGTATTAAAGATTTGGATGGCGATACTGCCTATGGAAGCAGCCTTATTATTATGTCTATCGTGGGCGGTGCCGTGCTTCCGCGTTGCTTTGGCCTTATTGCCGACTATACAGGCAACGTTAAACTCGGTTATTTCGTCCCGTTAATCTGTTTTATTGTAGTATTCCTGTTTGGCTGGAAGGGGTACAAAGTTGAAACCAAAGAAATTAATGGTTAGGATTAACCTGCGATGTTTGCCATCATTTTAAACAATATTGTAAAGTGCTGATTGTGATTGGTGCCTATATGCAGCAGACTTCTAAAATAACCTCAGTCTCTTACCTGCAGAACTAAAAAGCGATTGCTTACCATGAAAATTTTCCTTCCTGTTTTATTGCAGTTATTGGCCTTTACTGATCTGCAGGCTCAAAAAAATTTAAAGCTTTGGTACCAGCAACCGGCTACGGTATGGACCGAAGCTTTGCCACTCGGGAATGGCCGCCTTGGTGCAATGGTTTTTGGCGGGGTACATGAAGAATTGCTGCAACTGAATGAAAGCACATTATGGTCTGGCGGACCCGTTCAGACGAATGTAAATCCCGAAGCAAAAAGTTACCTTCCACAAATAAGAAAAGCTTTGCTGGAAGAGGAAGATTATAAAAAAGCGAATGCACTCACAAAAAAAATGCAGGGTCTTTTTACCGAATCGTACATGCCTTTTGGTGATCTTACGATCAAGCAGGATTTTAAAAATGCAACACCTTCCGCGTATTATCGTGATCTGAATATTAGTGATGCCGTTAGTACTACTTCCTTCACTATTGATGGCGTTGAATATACCCGTAAGATTTTTGTTTCGGCACCCGACCAGGTGATTATTATAAAACTTACCGCCAGTAAAAAAGCTGCTTTAAACGTGGTTATAAACGCGAAGAGCCTGTTGCCTTATACAAATACGGTTAATGGCAATAACGAGCTTGTAATGCAGGGTAAAGCGCCATCGCATGTTGAACCCAGTTATTACAATGTTCACAAAGAACCAGTGTTGTACGAAGACAGCACAGGTTGCAACGGTATGCGCTTTCAGCTACGTATAAAAGCGCAATTAAAAGATGGTATTGTTACAGCTGATACAGCAGGACTACACATCAGCAATGCAACCGAAGCAACCGTTTTTTTATCGGCGGCCACCAGTTTTAATGGCTATGATAAATGCCCCGATAAAGATGGTAAAGATGAAATGGCATTGGCGAAACAATGGCTCGCAAAAGCCATAGGAAAAAACTATGATGCTTTATTAACCAATCATCTTAACAGCTTTCATAAATATTTTAACCGCTTATCTTTTCAATTAAAAGATAGTAGTGGTGGCGGCAATACCACAATGCCCAGTGATAAACGTTTGCTGGCTTATTCAGCCGGCGCTTACGATCCGGGTATTGAAACGCTTTATTTTCATTACGGTCGCTACCTGCTTATTTCCAGTTCTGTGCCAGGTGGAACTGCAGCCAATTTGCAAGGGATCTGGAACAGGGAACTGCGGGCACCATGGAGTTCCAACTTTACCATCAATATAAATACACAAATGAATTATTGGCCGGCAGAGTCAACTAATTTATCGGAGATGCACGAGCCATTGTTTGCGTTGATTAAAGAATTATCGGTAACCGGCGCAGTAACTGCCAAAGAATTTTACGGTATGAAAGGTTGGGTAGCACATCATAATACTGATATATGGGCACTTTCGAATCCCGTTGGCGATAAAGGTTGGGGCGATCCCAAATGGGCGAACTGGGCGCAGGGTGGCAACTGGTTATGCCAGCATTTATGGGAGCACTATAGTTTTACAGGAGATAATAAATTTTTGAAGAATACCGCTTATCCGCTCATGAAAGGCGCTGCTGAATTTTGCCTTGATTGGTTGGTGGAAGATAAAAACGGTTGGCTCGTAGTAGCACCTTCGGTATCACCGGAAAATGAGTTTCGCTATGCGAAAGATAAAGTGGGCGATGTATCTGTCGCTACCACAATGGATATGTCGATAGTATGGGATTTGTTTACCAATCTTATCGAAGCTTCAACTGTTTTAAATGCCGATAAAGCTTTCAGGGATTTGCTGGTTGAAAAACGAAACAAATTATTTCCGCTGCACATTGGTAAAAACGGCAACCTGCAGGAATGGGAGAAAGAT
>JBKJNG010000611.1:0-8491 GCA_046596065.1 Phnomibacter sp.
TGCTATGGTAAAAAAATTTAAAGGCTTTCGTACCAAACTAGCTTCGGCGAAAAAAAATGGTGGAGAATTACCTGCCAATGCTCCCGAACTGCCCACGTTTATCACATATAATAAAAAGGCAATTCAAAATTTGCTTAAAAAATCTGACTGTGCAGGCCTTCGGATATACCCTGCAATTAACGCTGATAACTTTCTTACACTAGTTCTTGTTGGGGTTGATGAAGCAGGTGAAAATATTCTTGATAATACTTTACTGGCAAGCAGCGCAAAAAGCAGTGCCAAAACTGTTACCACTACTGTTGTTGATGAAGGGCAAATGTCACCTCCTTATCCTGCACCTTCAAAAGGCATTTAAGAATTATTCGCAGAAAATCCTCCTTGACAAATGGACAAACTTTTACAAAGTTTCCTATTTAGCATAACCATTGCAATACCCGCCATTATCGGCCTGTATCGTTATCAAAGTATTGATAGCCGGTACAGGCCTTTTGTTTGGATATGCTGCACACTTACATTAAACGAGATCCTGATGTTTGTGCTTATACAAAAACACATATACACTTTTATAACTTATAACACGGTCATCATCTTTGTGTGTGCCATGTACCTGGCACTTTTCAAAAGCTGGGGTCTTTTTGTTGGAAAAAAATATTTACTGCCGGTTTTGTTTGGCCTCCTGCTGGTCATCTGGATAACCGATCACTTTATAATTGAAGGTTACCGGCTTAATAAGAGGACAGCATATTTTCGGGTGTTTTATTCTTTAACCCTGGTAATTTTATCGGTAAATACCATTAACCGGTTAATAATATCTGAAAAGAAAAACCTATTGAAGAACAGCAGGTTTTTAATTTGCATAGGGCTTGTAATTTATTTTACCTACCGCATTATTGTAGATGCTTTTTCTTTGAAAGGAATGAGCCAGCCTTTCTTATTACAACTTGGCGATTTTAGCAGGTACCTTCTTGTTGGATTAAATTTAATATTTGCATTAGCGGCCTTATGGATCCCCGTGAAAAAGAACTATACAATTCAATTATAATCGTTGTAGCTGTAATAGCAGCCATAATGGTGTATTTTATAATTTCTATTATAAGACAACAGCGGCGTTACAGGCAGGTTACACAACAAAAAATTAAGGCCGAAATTACCACCCTTGAAAACGAACGCAGGCGTATAGCCGCCGATCTGCACGATGAAGTTGGCCCCCTGTTGTCCGCTGTAAAACTTCAGATAAACCATATTGATGGGGTTAACCAGGAAGAACAGGAACTCATTCAAAAATCGAGCATGCACATTGATGATATCATTCGTAAAATGCGGGAAATATCAAACGATCTTTTGCCTAATGTACTGGTTCGCAAAGGTCTTGTAGCTGCCATACAGGATTTTATAAGCAAACTGAAAAATGCTTCCGCCATTCACATTGATTTTCAGCACAATGAACCTATCCGTTTTGATACGGCCAAGGAAGTTAACATGTATAGAATTGTACAGGAAATTATTCATAACTCCATTAAACATTCCAAGGCAAGCCACCTGAACATACGTTTACAGATGAATGAAAAAATGCTTCGTCTTGCAACAGAAGATGATGGGGTTGGATTTAATGCAGATGAAATAAGGAAAACGAAGGGTGGGCTGGGTTTACTTAACTTGCAAAGCCGTACCGATGTAATGAGTGGTGATTTTAGTTGTGAGACAGGTGAGGGAAAGGGTACGAAATATTTGTTTGAAATACCCCTTTAATACTGCTATGAATAATTCAAATGACATTAGGGTTGTCATGGCCGATGACCATGAAATTTTCAGGGATGGGTTCAGGCTTACACTTAGCCGTACAGAAAACATTAAACTGGTGGCAGCTGCCAGCGATGGGCGGGAATTGATCGACCTCGTAAAATTGCATCAGCCCGATGTGGTAATTACCGATATAAAAATGCCAAGAATGGATGGCATTGAAGCAGCACGAAAAATAGCCGCCACCTGGCCCAACATTGGTATTATAGGGTTAAGCATGTTTGATGAGGAAGACCTGATTATTGAAATGCTGGAAGCAGGCGCTAAAGGCTATCTCATTAAAAATGCTGATAAAAGCGAAGTAATTGAAGCCATAGAAGCCGTATACAGAGATGAGCCTTTCTATTGCAAGCAAACCAGCAATAAGCTTGCTCATATGATTGCGAAAAGCAAACACAACCCTTACGCCCGAAAAAAAATGGTTGAATTCACCGGGAAAGAACTGGAGATAATTCAACTTGTTTGCCAGGAATTTACCACCAAGGAAATAAGCGAAAAATTATTTGTAAGTACAAGAACAGTAGACGGTTACCGTATTAAAATATTAGAGAAAATGAACGTAAAAAATTCTGTTGGCATTGTGGTATACGCCATACAGCACCAGCTGTATGTTCCATAAAAAAAATTCTTTTAGAGGGTATGTTTAACCGCTGCAAAAGAATTTTAGACCAAAATCTAACGTGGGTAAATTTACAAGCTACAACACGGCCACAATCAATGATTTTCTTTCAATTTTCATGGGTTGTTTTTTCCAGTAGGTTAATGAACGCCACAGCCATTCAAAAGGGCCAAAACGGAAGTATTGTAACCATACCGATGAAAAAATTAACTGGAATACCCATACAACTCCTACTACATAATAAATTTGATGATAGGCCAATTTGTTATAATAATTAAAGCCATAGCCAAAGAAAAATAATGTGCAAATAATACTTTGCATCAGGTAATTGCTAAACGCCATTTGGCCAACATTTGCCAACGCTTTCATTAACCAGCTTACTGTACCGCTACGATAAATTAACAATAACAAACTTGCATAACCCAGAGCGAGGAACAATCTTTTTAAGTCATACAAAGCCCAATGCGGCACACGCCAGGCATCCACGTATTCACCTATGTGTATAGAGCCTATATAACCTTTATTAAAAAAGAATAAACCAAGCGGTATGCCAATGCCGAAGCCCAATAGCAAGGTCATTACATAAGTTGAACTAGAAAACTTATTCGAAAAAAATCCCCATACAAAAAGCGCCATGCCAATAAACATCATGCTTAGCCAGTCCCAGATACCGTGATACATACCCCATGTTTCAAAACCAGCATTATCCTGTAAAAGATGTTCGAAAACTGTTGGATAGCTGCCCTGCATTTTAGTGATGTTCCGGGCCGATCTTGCCGTATCCGGACGTTGATTTTCCTCTATATTTTGCCATGCCTGTTTAGCTTCCTGTTGTTTTGCCGTGAGTGGTTTTTTTGCTTTTTCTGCAGCAATTGCCTGCACGTATCCGGCACGCTGTTCCCGCATATTATTCCATTGAAGCATGCCCTTAAGGTGATTAATGGCCAGGCATAAAATACCTATCATCAAAAGCCACTTTGCAGCTGTTTTCCTGAAAGGATAAAGCAACATGCCGGTAAGGCCATAAACAAATAATATATCACCTTCCCACAAAAAAACATACGCATTAACAACACCAAAAAATACCAGCCAAAGTAAGCGCCGGTAATAATATTCAGCTACCGTTACACCACCTTGTTTCTCTTTTTTATTCATGGTAAATAATATCATACCCGCACCAAATAACATTGAAAAGAGCGCACGCATGGTACCGCCAAAAAATGATTCAACTATTTGAAAGGTTCTGAAATCGGCGTTGTTGTGCCCACCTCTTAAAACCCGGTCAGTTGTACTGTAATCCAATCCAAAAATGGGGATATTCATCATCAAAATTCCCAGCAATGCTACACCCCGGATAATATCAATAGTTTGTATACGGTCTGCAGTGTATACCGGGTGTGGTGTTGCCTGCATTGTATTAAAAACAGGTGCAGCTGTTGGTTCCATTGTTGGTGGCATGCTTTCACCATGGTATACTGAAGTTGTATTATTTTCCATAAAAAAATTTTGAATAAAAAATTAAATAACTGCTGCGGCAGCCGTGATTTCGGTATCGTTTTTTTTATTGCTGGTAATAGCTATTTTTTTGCGGTACATAAAAGAGCGTAATAGCCATTCAGCAGGCCCTAAAGGAAAATTGCGAAGCCATATTAAACTGAAAATAATTTGCACAAGCCATACTTCTGCAACCAGGATATACAATTGGTATTGCTGTAGTTTTCCAAAATAAGTCATACCAAAGCCGGTGAAAAATAAAGAAAGAAATATGCTTTGAACCAGGTAATTGGTCAACGCCATTTTACCCGTATCTGCGAGAGCGGACAGCATTCCCTGCAATATTTTTAATTGCAGTGCACTCATAGTAAGAGCCGCGTAACCAATGGCAAGCAATGTTCGTTCAATTGGAAAGAAAATATCAAAAGGTACAACACGATGTGTGATATATTTTTCATAGTTCAGCAATGTGGCGTTTTGAAAGTATAACCTGAACCATCCGAACAACAATCCTGCAGTAATACTCGCTATTGCGATAAAAAGATATTTATTCCGGGAGAAATTATTGGTGAAGAATCCAATTTTCAATAATCCCATTCCCAAAAACATCATCGATGCAATATCCCATATGCCTATGCGGTAGGTCCATGGTGCTTCCCGCGATTGTAAAGTTGGTAACAGGTGGCTCCATAATTCCGAATACGATCCACTTCGCATTTGCTTTATTTCTTCCTCATCATTTTTAGGATCGTATTTCATGCTCTTTATCATTCCTTCCCATGCTGCTTTATCCCCGGCCTGTTGTTTTGTAAGCGTATCTTTTTTTTGCGTTAACGAATCTGCTGTATGATTGACGGCTACCAGAACATCTTTTTTCTGTGTTTCGCCTTTTTCGTTTTTAGCTTGTTTTGCGGAGTCTTTTTTAAAACCTTTTTCAATGGTAGTTACAGCAAGGTATTTTTGATAGGTCTTATGGTCATCAGAATATCGCCAGTATATCTTACCACAATAAATGAGTGTTGTTAGCATGGCTGCTATAAATAAGGCACGTGATGAAAGCCTTACAAAAACAAATAGCAAAATACCGGTAATGCCAAGGTGAAAAAGTAAATCATCGGTCCATAAAAAAAGGAGTGCATTTATTAATCCGAATGCTATTAGCCACAACTGCCTTCTCATAAAAAGATCTGGCACTGACAATTTATTAATCGCATTTGGTTTAGTTAAAAACAATACCATTCCTGCACCAAAAACAATCGCGATAAGTGCACGCATTTTTCCAAAGAAAAGTAAAGAAATGGTTGCAAAAAGCCTGTAATTTCCACCCGATGGGTGAAGAAGTATATTTGTTTGGATGTTCCTGCTAAAACCGCCGAAAGCCCAAATGCTGACAAGTAATGCACCCAAAACAGCAATGCCCCGCAGCACGTCAAGCGAATAGATTCGGGGACCGAGCAAAGATAAATCCCCCGTTTCCTTTATGTTATTGCTTACAGCTATATTGTCGCCCGAAGGAGGTTCAGATAAATAGTTTTTCATCAGTGTTGTATTAGATAAAAAGAAGAAGAAATTGTAAAGTACAATTATTCACCTACAAAACAAATTGGCTGCAATTGTGTAAAGGCTTAAGTACTATAAGCTTTCGGCAATAGTTTTTAAAACGTGTTTGGGGTAAAGCAAAATAAATATGGTTTGAATAGTATGAAGAACCGGATCTCATTATTGCAGGTATCGCTTAATCTTTCTTTTTGTAATGTTGCTAATCAATTACGTTCCGTATGCAAACAGATTTTCTAGTTATTGGCTCTGGCATTGCAGGCCTTACCTATGCTGTAAAAGTAGCCGAAGCATGCCCCGATAAACAAGTGCTTGTACTTACAAAAACCAT
The DNA here is from genome assembly GCA_046596065.1 of Phnomibacter sp. GTDB lineage: Bacteria > Bacteroidota > Bacteroidia > Chitinophagales > Chitinophagaceae > Phnomibacter. The sequence continues at coordinate 5,802 of JBKJNG010000611.1, forward strand.
TAGCGATGAAACCAATACTAAATATGCCCAAGGAGGCATAGCTGGCGTATGGGATTCGGTAAAGGACAGCTACGAAAAGCATATAGAAGACACACTGATTGCAGGCGATGGACTTTGTAACCCGGCTGTGGTGGAAATTGTAGTGAAAGAAGGGCCACAACGCATCAGGGAGATTATTGAATGGGGTGCAAATTTTGATAAGGATGATGATGGCGACTATGCGCTGGGTCGTGAAGGTGGCCACAGCGAATTTCGCATACTGCACCATAAAGACGTTACCGGCCGCGAAATGGAGCGTGCACTGCTTGATAAAGTAGCAAGCCTTTCGAATATTAAAATCATCAACCATTGTTTTGTACTGGATATTATCACGCAGCACCACCTTGGCTACCTGGTTATGAAAACTACGCCTAATATTGAGTGTTATGGTGTGTATGTACTTAACCAGCAAACAAGACAGATTGAAAAAATACTAGCTGACATTACTTTGCTGGCAACCGGTGGCAATGGTTCGGTTTATCGAACTACCACCAACCCTGCCATTGCCACAGGCGATGGCGTTGCCATGGTTTACAGGGCAAAGGGCCGCATCGAAAATATGGAGTTCATCCAGTTTCATCCTACCGCATTGTACGAGGCCGGGCTAAGAGGGCAGTCGTTTTTAATTACGGAAGCAGTAAGGGGCGATGGTGGCATTTTACGCAATCATAAAGGCGAGGCGTTTATGGAAAAATATGATGAACGTAAAGACCTTGCGCCACGTGATATTGTTGCCCGGGCCATTGATAGTGAAATGAAAATAAATGGTACCGAGCATGTATTTCTGGATTGCCGGCATATGGATCTTGAAAAATTCATTCATCATTTTCCAAATATTTACGACAAATGCAAAAGCCTGGGTATAGACGTGGCAGTGCAAATGATACCGGTAGCCCCGGCCGCACATTATAGTTGCGGCGGTATTAAAACCGACGAAATGGCCCGTACCAGCATCAATTTTCTATATGCAGCTGGTGAGTGTGCCAGTACCGGTTTACATGGTGCAAACAGGCTGGCAAGTAACTCGTTACTGGAAGCTATGGTGTTTTCGCACCGGGCATATTTGGATGCGATAGCGCTGGTTAAATCCACCCGTACAATTATTCTTCAAACAATTCCCGATTGGGATGCCAGGGGCACCACTAACCCAAAAGAAATGATCCTGATAACCCAGAGCCTGAAAGAGCTTCAATTGCTGATGAGTGATTATGTGGGTATTGTTCGTAACAATGTTCGTTTGGAAAGAGCCAGCAGGAGGCTTGATCTTTTGTACGATGAGGTGGAAGAATTATATCGCACCACTAATGTATCGCCACAATTATTTGAATTAAGAAACATGATAACCATTGGCTATCTGATTGTAAAGGGTGCCCAGATCAGGAAAGAGAGCCGCGGCCTTCATTTCAACACTGATTATCCCGGCAAAAGTTCCCTGGTACAGAATATAGTGTTGTAATTTGTTGATCGTTTATGGATCATAACTTTTAGAAAAGGTCAGTTGCCAGACGGATACCTAATTTTATAAACTTATACTGGGGCTGTTTACTTTTGCAGCCGATGTATTATATCGTTTACGGCTTTTTTTATCTTATATCCCTGCTGCCATTTTTTATATTGTATGGCATAGCCGATATCATATTCCTGGTAATGTTTTACATTATTGGCTACCGCAAAGAAGTGGTATTGAGCAACCTGCAACATGCTTTTCCCAAAAAAAACGAAGCAGAATTAAAAAGTATAAGGCGTAGGTTCTTCCGCAATTTTATTGATAACTGGATAGAGACCATCAAGTTGCTGAGCATCTCAAAAAAACAACTTAACAAACGTATTACCGGCGATTTTGAAGTATTCGAAACGCTTCACAAGAAGGGGGTTTCTGTGCAGGCCAATCTTGGGCATTTTTTTAATTGGGAAATAATGACCCTGCATGCAGGCATCAATCAACCTTATACTTTTTTAACCGTTTACCTGCCCCAAAGCAGTAAAATTTTCGATAGGTTGCTACAAGATATTCGTGGCCGCTGGGGCAATCCATTATTGCCAAGTAGCGAAATGGCCAGGGCTTTAATTCCATGGCGAAAAAAACAATACCTCCTTGCTCTAGGGGCCGACCAAAGCCCTCCTACTCCCGATAATGGGTATTGGTTGTATTTTATGGGCCGCCCGGCTACCTTCCCGAAAGGTCCGGAAAAATTTGCCCGATCTCAAAATATTCCAGTGGTTATGATGACCACTACCCGGCCAAAAAGAGGGCATTATCATTTTAAATATTTCCTGCTTTCAGCCGATCCAAAAGCTTTGCCCGATGGGGAATTGATAAGGCAGTATGTATCTCACCTGGAAGAAAACCTAAGGGAACAGCCTGATCTTTATTTATGGAGCCATAGAAGATGGAAGCTGCAATGGCGTACTGAATATGCCCATTTGTGGGTTGACACAAAGCCCCTGCCATCAAGCTGACACAATAATTCAAAAAACATTTTTGTTTGCCTTTCTGATGATCAATAATATTGACAGGCTTTCATTTATTCAAAAGCTGTTCAGTACAGCAGCTATATATCCTGCAGAATGTATAGCTGCTGTACTGAACAGCTTTTGAATAAATGAAAGCCTGTCAATATTATTGATCATCAGAAAGGCAAACAAAAATG
>JBKJNG010000236.1:0-4142 GCA_046596065.1 Phnomibacter sp.
GTTACCGGCAGGCAACACATTATTAGACCTTTGGGTGATGTTATCAAATCAACATAATAAAGGCATTTTTGAGAGGCTTCGTGACGGGGAAACCACATCATCAAACGACCCTGAAGCCTTTAAGCTACGAGATGCTTCTTTCGCTACGAAAAAATTATTGAATCAACTAAACAACTCATCCAACCCCAAAGAAATGAGGGATTTGCTAAGGCAAATCACCGCTTCAGAAATTGACGATAGTGTTACCGTTTTTTCCCCCATTTATATCAACTATGGTAAGCATACCAAAATCGGTAAAAATGTATTTATAAACTTCGATTGTGTGTTCCTTGATCTTGGAGGAATAACCATTGAAGACAATGTATTGATTGCCCCTAAAGTCAGCCTTTTATCCGAAGGGCACCCGGTTTCTCCAACCGAAAGACATTCACTCGTTCCCGGGCATATCCACATAAAGAAAAACGCCTGGATTGGTTCAGGTGCTACTATACTGCCGGGCGTAACCATTGGTGAAAACGCCGTAGTCGCCGCAGGGGCGGTGGTTACGAAAGATGTTCCTGCCAACACGGTTGTGGGTGGCATCCCGGCGAAACATATTAAAAACATCTGATCAAATGAATAAAATGAAAACTGTAATCACTTTCTTTTCCTGCCTGATTTGCAGCCAGCTTTTTGCTTGCTGCAATAAAAGTAACGAGGTGACAAGTACGCCAAATGTTTTAAATACAGACAGTATGAAACTGAAAATAACAATAGGTCCAAATACTTTCACCGCTACACTTTATGACAACGCAACTGTAACTGCATGTAAGACAAGACTGCCCATGACAATTAACATGAAAGAGTTAAACAGTAACGAAAAGTATTTTGACCTGCCTGATAATTTGCCGGCCAACGCTTCAAATCCGGGCACTATACAAACAGGAGATTTGATGTTATACGGCTCAAACACTTTAGTGCTTTTCTATAAATCATTTTCAACATCTTATAGCTACACACAAATGGGACGTATTGATGATACATCCGGTTTAGCTGCTGCATTGGGTTCAGGTAATGTTGCTGTTACGTTTGAATTACTGTAAACAATCAGGTTGAACAATTTCAATTATGAATAACTCAATAAACAAAGTATATGAAATCACTTTTTATAACTGCCGCTTTTTTGGCATTAATAACAACAAGTTGTATTGAAAATAAATCAGAAAAAAAAGACAGACCATTGCAGGCTATTTTTCCCAAAGGTGAAAAAGGTGCTGCTGAACATTTTACCGGCAATACCTTCAATACCGGCTTGGTCGATGACGACAGCACCTACAACACCCTTGTGGGAAACGTATATTTTGAACCTGGTGCCCGGAGCAATTGGCATAGCCATCCGTCAGGTCAGATACTGATCGTCACCGATGGTGTAGGCTATCATCAAATAAAAGGGCAGCCGAAACAAACCATCAGGAAAGGGGATGTAGTAAAATGTCCACCTAATGTATTGCATTGGCATGGAGCAAGCCCTGATAGCGGTATGCAACAGCTATACATTTTACCTAAAACAGAGAAAGGTATTGTAACCTGGTTACAGAAAGTAACGGATGAAGAATACAACAGTGGTAAGTAATTAAAAGAATCTTTCAAATTTAATAATACAGCATTATGGGAAATAATATAAAAGATAAAGTAGTAGTAATTACAGGAGCAAGCAGCGGTATGGGCGAAGCTGCAGCAAAACATTTGGCAAACCTTGGTGCAACGGTAGTACTTGGAGCAAGAAGAGCGGATAGAATTGAAAAGCTGGCTAAGGAAATAAATGATAATGGCGGTAAAGCACTTGCCTTTGCTGCAGATGTAACACAGCGTGACGAGGTAAAGAAGTTGGTGGATGCGGCTGTTGAAGCATTTGGCCGTGTAGATGTTATACTTAACAATGCGGGCGTAATGCCTTTGTCGCCAATGGACCGCCTTAATGTTGATGAGTGGGATACCATGATAGATGTAAACATTAAAGGAGTGCTCAATGGTATTGCCGCTGTTCTTCCTTACATGACAGCGCAAAAGTCAGGTCAGATTATTAACACCTCTTCTGTAGCAGGTCATAAAGTATTTAATGGCTCTGCGGTTTATTCTGCTACCAAATATGCAGTTCGTGCGTTAACTGAAGGGTTACGAATGGAGGTGAAGCCCTATAACATCCGTACCACCATCGTTTGTCCCGGCGCAGTTAAAACTGAATTGCTGGAACATATCACCGAGGCTGACATACAACAGGCTAACAAAGATTATGTTGGAGCAGTTGGCATTAGTCCGGACAGTTTTGCACGGGTGGTTGCTTTTGCAATTAGCCAGCCAGAAGATGTAGATATCAATGAAGTTATCTTCCGTCCTACATCGCAGGAATTGTAGAATAAACGCAACTTGCAGCATCATCAGACCAGCAAAATGCCAATTTAAAAATACATCCACATCATAATTAGGGCATTAACTTTAAAAAAACAAAAGTGAGCAGCGAACAAAACCCAATCGAGACGAATAGTTCCGGCATTACGCGGCGTAAGATGATTATAAGTTCTGCCGCAGCCGTTGCCGCAATCGCCATTGCAAAAGTTACTGGTTTGAAAGCGGCACCTTATGTTGCCCCTCTTGAAAATACGCCACCGATTGCATCGGCCGGCGTTTCTTTTACGGTAAATGGCAAAGTGCATGCATTGGAAATGGACACCCGTACCACATTGCTGGATACCTTGCGGGAACATCTGAATTTAACAGGTACGAAAAAAGGCTGCGACCACGGTCAATGTGGAGCGTGTACGGTAATCGTAAACGGACGACGTATAAATTCATGTTTGTCGCTGGCATTACAACACGAAGGTGATACCATCACCACTATTGAAGGACTGGGAACGCCTGAAAAACTTCACCCAATGCAGGCAGCATTTGTAAAGCACGACGGCTATCAATGCGGTTATTGCACACCGGGGCAAATCTGCTCTGCTGTAGCTGTGCTGGAAGAAATTAAGGCTGGCATACCCAGCCACGTTACTTCCGATTTAAGCGGAAAAATGACAGCTACTAATATGGAGATGCGGGAACGCATGAGTGGCAATATCTGCCGATGTGGTGCCTACTCCAACATTGCGGAAGCGATGGCAGAAGTAGCGGAAAATATAGCGTAACGTAACTCACTTACAAATCTAATTCGGGGCAAAAACCGAATTTGACTTAATCTACAACAAATGAAATCATTTACATACGACAGGGTGCAAACACCAGTGGAAGCGGCTGCGGCTGCGGCACGCACACCGGGCTCTAAATTTATAGCCGGAGGTACTAACCTGCTCGACCTTATGAAGCTTGAGATTGAAAAACCTGCACACCTTATTGATATTGGTAAACTGGCGTTAGACAAGATTGAGCCAACATCAACGGGTGGTTTGCGGATTGGCGCAATGGTTAACAATACTGACCTGGCGGCAAACATGGTGGTGAGGCGTGATTATGGGCTGCTATCCCGTGCCTTGCTTGCGGGTGCATCGGGGCAATTGCGCAATAAAGCTACCACAGGCGGCAACTTGCTGCAGCGTACCCGCTGTCCCTATTTTTACGATACCAATATGCCGTGTAATAAGCGAAATCCTGGTAGCGGCTGTGCTGCTATTGGCGGGTATAGCCGGTCGCTTGCCGTCATTGGTTCAAGCGATGCCTGCATTGCCACGTATCCGGGTGATATGGCGGTTGCAATGCGAACATTGGATGCTGTTATTGAAACGATAAAGCCAGACGGCACTACCCGTAAGATACCGATTGCAGATTTTTATCGCCTGCCTGGTACAACACCGCACATAGAAAATGCACTAGAAAAAAATGAATTGATTACATCAGTTGTACTGCCTGCGCCGATTGGTGGAAACCACATTTATCACAAAGTGCGTGACCGTGCTTCGTATGCTTTTGCACTGGTATCAGTAGCTGCCATTTTGCAAAAAGATGGCACCGGCAGGATAACCATTGGTGGCGTAGCGGCAAGACCGTGGCGTAAAGAATCTGCTGAAAAATTGTTGCCATCAGGAGCAAAAGCAGTGACCGCAAAGCTGATGGCAAATGCCCGACCAACGAAAGAAAACGCGTTTAAACTAACGCTTATAGAACATACT
>JBKJNG010000407.1:0-6219 GCA_046596065.1 Phnomibacter sp.
CACAACACAGTTAGTGTTAGCTGGCGATATTGGTGGAACAAAAGCAAACATGCTGCTTTGCCTGTTTACCGCTTCCGGTATCGATGTAATAAAGGAAGAACGATTTGTAAGTAAGGAACATGATTCCTTCACCGCCATTATTTCTAAATTTTTAGATGGTCAGCCTTCGCCCGCTAAAATTTGTCTTTCTGTAGCCGGCCCCGTAATAGAAGGCAGGGTAAAATTTACCAACCTAAGCTGGTTGATTGACAGTGCGGAGATCAGCGCACAATTCAGTTGCCCGGTTGCCATATTAAACGACCTGGAAGCAACAGCCTATGGTCTTGCGGCCACACAGCCGGGCGAACTCACTTTATTACACGCCGGTACGCGGCAAACTGTTGGTAATATAGCCATACTCGCCGCGGGCACAGGTCTTGGCGAAGCTGGTTTGTATTTTGATGGTCAGAATTATCACCCGTTTGCAACCGAAGGCGGACACTGCGACTTTGCACCACGCACCGACCAGGATATCGCCCTGCTGAAATTTCTATTGCAAAGACATGAGCGGGTTAGCTGGGAAAGGCTACTGAGTGGCATAGGAATTTATACGATTTGGGAGTTTTTGACCGAGGTAGAAAAAAAACCGAGACCCAGCTGGCTATTGCAGGAAATGTCGCACAAAGATGGCCCTGCCGTTATAAGTAAAGCTGCCATTGAAAAAACATGTATTGTTTGTATGGAAGCAATGACCATGTTCAACCGCTTTCTTGCTATAGAAGGAGCCAATATGATTTTAAAGCTAAAAGCTACCGGCGGTCTTTATTTGGCGGGTGGCATTGCAGCAAAAAACATCAGCTTGCTTGACCCCATCGTTTGGGAAGAGATTTTTAATAACAGCGGAAGAATGAAAGCATTACTGGCGCAGGTACCGGTTTTTGTAATGACTAATGAGAAGGCCCCGTTGCTTGGTTCGGCATATTATGCTGCATTTAATATGTAAGCATATTATTTCCAGGCCGCAAAACGAACAGTTAATAACATTATATGCTAAATAAACGCATCGCTTCAAGATTTTGCATTGTTTTTGATGAGCTATTCCGCTGATGATTTTTCTGGACAATAATTGGTAATCATACCCCAGTTATTATGAATTATTTGCCGTATATTGTTGGCATGCATTTCTATTGTTAATGGTGACACTCAAAAATTTATTATTATGCCAAACGCAAAAGAAGAAAGTATGACCACCGTTCAAAATACAGGTGGTAAAGAAAAACAACGTGGCAACACTTCAAACCGTGGGTTTGCTTCCATGGATCCGGCACGGCAAAGAGAAATTGCAAGTGAAGGAGGAAGGGCAGCGCATGCAAGTGGTAATGCACACGAATTTACTTCGGAAGAAGCTCGTGAAGCAGGAAGAAAAGGTGGTGAAAGCCGGGGAAGAAATAGCAAAAACAACAGCGATCGCCAGGCAGGTGGAAAGAATAATTAGTCACTGCTTTTCAGGAAAACATTCAATGGCCGAAACATACCCTGTTTGCCGGCCATTTTTTATGCAGCGCTGATTGTACCGAAACCGTCCCCTCACCTCCAGTATTTTTAATCCGTATGCCTTCCCCTGCTAAAAACAGGAAGCTTGCGTGGACAGAACCATTTAAAAAGCACAATGCTTGCTAGACTATCACCGACTTGCCAAAAGGCATCAGCGATAATTCAACTAGTTTAAAATGCTGCTTCTCAAATGGGATGCCTATAATGGTAATAAACAGGAGTATGCCAAAAATAATATGTATGATGGCAGTATAAAAGCCGCCGGATAACAACCAAATGATATTGCAAAAAAGGGATAAGCAGCCTGTACCCGAATTGTTGCTTTCTACCTTTTTCCCAAATGGCCACAGCACGAGACCACCAATTTTAAAGCACTGCAAACCCCCAAAAGATCGATTTAGGGGAATTTTCCGCTAATGAGTTTGCGGAGTATTTTATATTTAGGATACCGGGTGATGATTTTATAAATTCAGGTAATAAAACCTGCATGACTAATCTATACATAAAGACTTACGTCAAACTTTACTTGCCTTATCTTGTTTAACTGTTCAATCAAACTATTCGTTATGAAAAAATTTATTGCCATTCTCTTCTTTTTTGGTAGCCTCTCATTGCATGCCCAGGACCAACCTAAACCCGTACTTAATATTCAGCCGGCTTTGATAGAATTTAATGGCGGCATGTATAATGGAAATACGGTTGACATCAACGCTGCTGCCGATATGGTGGAAGATGTAATAAAAGAAAAATTCAAGGCACAGGGTATAAAACCAAAAGAGATAAAAGGGTTCCTGGTTTTCAGGAATGCGAGGATTGAGAAAATTGATCCTGTTAACCCGGTAGATGCTTTTCTGAAGGTGGAAAGGAAAGGGAAAAGGGATGATAATATGTCAACGATCTCGTTTATAACAACACCTGTTGGCCAGATCTCCGATGATAATTTAAAGTCGGGTCTTGCTACAGCCACCGTTACCGCCGCCTCTGCGACAGGTATTTTTTTATCAGACCTAAGTCCGGATATTGACAACAAAGTGTTTGAGAAAAATGTTGCTGACCAGCAGGAACAGGTTAAAAAAGCAGAGAGAAAATTAAAAGACCTGCAGGACGACCAGGCAAGCATGGAAAAGAAAATTAGGAATCTGCAGGATGACCTTGAATCCAACCGCAAAGACCAGGAAAAGCAGGCAGCTGAACTCGAAAAGAAACGTAATTCATTAAGCGCAGTGTTATCACAAAAACCTGGCGGTTCCGATACGCAAAAGAAAGACTAAAAGCTATAGTGTACAAGGCGTAAAAACGTGGGTTGATCATCGGGGTATTAAGGCATTGATGATCGGCTTGATTTACAAATGACATAGTGACAAATGAGCTAATGACACCGGAACAATAAAAGGCTGCATTTTTCCATGGATTTACCCCTTTAGTATGTATTAGGGCTGCGCCAGTTGCGTGTTATGGATGAAGCTGCTGTCGGTAAGCGTCATTAGGAAAGCAACCAGCTGGCCCTTTTCAAAATTGGAAAGCGGTATCTTGTTTTTTAGCAGGGGATCAGTGGTGGGCCCGTATACCACCTGGGTATTATAATGTTCCAGCATTGCGTAGATATCATATTCCCGCCCATCATGCCCATAGGGGTAAGTTACCATTACATTTCGTAGCGAAGGCACTTTGAATTTTAGCGAATCGGAAGATTGGAGCGTGATTCGCATGCGGCCGAAATCCTGCAATACGGGATCGATAAGCAGGCCATTGTTGCGGAAACTGAAATCGGTAAATAAAGGCTCCTGGTGGCAGGCGGCACATTTCTGCTTAAAAATGTCGTAACCCAGGCTTTCAGATAAAAGGAAAGTAGCCTTGCCATTTTTCACCTGGTCGTATTTGCTGTTGGCGCTTACCATGGTGAGCATAAACCGGCTCAGAGCAAAGGTCATGCGCTGTGTATTGATTGTGGCATCGCCAAAAGCCGCTGCAAACAGCCCGGCATAAGTGTCATTGCTTCGAAGTTTACTCAATACATTATCGATGGTTTCGGCCATCTCGGTAGGAGCGGTTAATTGAGCCAATGGTTGCAGGTCGAGGTTATTGATACCGCCATCGGCATGAAAAGCAGTTTGCCAGGCAAGGTTCTGCAAAGCAGGTGCATTGCGCAGCGTATGGCTGTTGTTAAAACCGTGACTGAGGTTATGATCAAAAGTGCCAAAGGCACCTACCTGCTGGTGGCAACTGGCGCAGGGAAAATTGCCGTCCTTGCTCAGAATTCCGTCATAAAACAATTTGCGTCCCAATGCTATGCCTTCCTGTGTAAGCGGGTTCCCCGTAAAATTATACTTTGCTGCTGGCCAGCCGGCAGGAGTGGTGAAAGCCACCGGCTTTGGTCCAATTATGGCGGGTGTATCATTCTTTTTACAGGCATAGCAATATAGCACAACGATTGCCATTAAATAAACTATGTATTGCCTGCTGGTTATCAAGTTCCGGTTGCTGTTTTTATTAAGACAGTGCAAAGTTGCTTTTTTGAGGTATCATAAAAACGTTTCTTTTCTACTATCAACAAAATTTCGTTGAGCCCATTGCCGGTATTTTTTAGGGCAGACCGAATTCAAACAAAGATTGACAAGCTTTTTTTGTTTTTCCATCCCTGTGAACATGATACTATTTTAACAAAGAAAATTTAAAAAATAACAGATCCGGACAATTGGAAATAATAGTAAATGCCGGCGCAAACCCTTTGCCAATAAGGCTTTCTAAAAATAATCCTGGTTTGGAAAGCATTAAACCGGGCTTACTATTTAAAGTATCGTTTTAAAGCTGCTGTATTTTTACATTACTAAAGACAATTACAACGGTTAAAAAAAACGTCGGAAGTACCAACAATTAAAAATTCAGCTTTCAAAAGGTTAGAAAGCTTTAAGATTTTCATATGGCAAGCAATCGTTAAGGTCGTCTGTTTCTACAGAGGACCCTTTTTTTGTTACAAACGGAGACGCTGCGTTAAAACACAATTGATCTAAAAGTTAAATTAACCCTTGGTTTTGTTGTGCTTTTTGTTGGCGGAAGCCTGTGCAGCCAATGGGTCTGCGTTGTATCTTTCATAACCAGTAAACTACCGTGTTCCAACATTACTGACACCGTTTCTTTGGTTTGTTTGTGCTTAAACGAAAATTTACGTTCTGCTCCAAAACTTAGTGATCCAATTACACCATTCTTTTCCAGATCTTTTTGTGCATCACTGTGCCAGGCCATTCCTTCATCGCCATTATGACATAAATTCAACAAACAGGAATTAAACTGCCCGCCTGTTTTTGCTTCCACAATTGCTTTCATCTCCCATATTTCTTTCGTCCGGGGGATGGCCTTTTTTGTGGTACCCAAAGGCGAAAAAATCCAAGGAAGTTGCAGCCAAAAAAACCCATGGGAAAACGATAAATGAATTTTAAACAGTCTCTTAGAATGTGCCCCTTGTATTTACGACGTCAAAACAAATTCACCACCGGTAAAATCTTCACCGGGTTCGTTCAAAAACAGTACGCACTGTTACGGGAAATAAATATCACCATACAAATCCTGGTGCAAAGTATTGTGCCCGCCTTTTTCATATTTTAAAATTAAAACAGTTGCTTTCAGGTGATTGTTGTCTTTTCATTGCTGCAACAATCCGGTATGCGTTGCGGGAAATATTTTACCAATGTTCATTGCTCTAAACCATGCATTTGCAATAGATGCCAATTTTGGATAAACGCCTGTACGAATGTTTTGAATAAAACCTGGCAAAGGAAAATTGAAATATTTGTACTCGCCCAAACCAAACCTGCAACGTTCCATTACGACCGTTTTCCTGTACAAACCTGGATTTCCATATCCAGCTTTCAATGCTTCGCATTGTTCGTTTGTCAATAAATTTGGAAGAAAGGCAAACCCTTTGGCGTGCATTTCTTTGGTGCAATTTTCCCAATGGATGCTTCCTGTTTTTGCTTCAATATTTTCCATTGCACTGCTCTAAACGATTGCATTTGTTTTTGCACTTTCCCATCCAATAATGGCTGTTTTGCGGGTATTGCCCCACATATAACCATCAAAGTTTCCCGTGGCTTGTATCACCCGATGGCAGGGAATTAAGAAGGCTACAGGATTACTGCCGATAGCGGTACCTACAGCTCTTGCGGCGCTTGGTTTTTCAATTTTCCTCGCAATGGAACCATATGTGGACAGTTGCCCCATCGGAATTTTGAGCAATGTTTCCCAAACTTTTAATTGAAAAACGGTGCCTTTTAAATGCAATTTTATTTTGTTGCGTTTGCTCCAATCGTTTTGAAAAATGAAGAGGGCATTTTGTTGCATCAAATCTAAGTTCCTGCTGAAGGAAGCATTGGGAAAATGGTTTTGCAGGATACCAAAAGCGGTTTGTTCTTACTCGAAAAATGCCATATAACAAATACCTTTTGGCGTGGAAGCAACCAGCATATTTCCAAACGGGGTTTCGGCAAAACTGTAATTTATCGCCAGGTTTTCGCCACCATTTTTATAGTCTGCAGGTGTCATTCCCTCAATATTCACAAACAAATCGTGCAACCTGCCTGTACCCGACAGCCCGGTTTCACAGGCGGTTTCAAAAAGCGTTGCATTTGCTTTCAATAATTTTTTGGCGTGTTCAAGGCTGATGTATTGCAAAAACTTTTTCGGGCTTGT
>JBKJNG010000554.1:0-5234 GCA_046596065.1 Phnomibacter sp.
TTTAATCATTCGTTTTAACCACAGTACTTTGCAATGCGAAGCCCTGCCTGTAATAAATAGGTCCGTTTAGGATAAAGGGTTAGATGGCATCATTTTATAATTACAGGAAATCCATGATAACAACTATAAAATATATTGTTTTTGCTGACGATGATGATGATGATGTTGACTTATTTAAATCAGCTTTAAACGAAACCTGCCCCAGGAATGAACTGGCGGTAGTAGATGATGGCGATAAATTATTAGCATTGCTCGACAGGGTTCCAATTCCTGATGCGATCGTTATTGACCTGAACATGCCCTGTAAATCGGGTAAACAATGCCTGGTTGCCATAAGGGCAAAAAAGCAGTTTGACAAAACGCCTGTGATCATCTTATCCACTTCCAATTCGCGAAGCGATATGCAGTATTGTCTTTCAAAAGGAGCGACACAATACTTTGTAAAACCGAATACTTTTATAGGCTTTAAAACACTTGCCCGCAATATCTGCAGTGGCAATTTTTTTGCGATGAACTAACTGGAAGTGAATTACACATGTTGTTTTACCGTTGAAAAAGCAACGACAGTCAGAAAGAAGCTAATATAAAATATGCTCTAAAATTAAGCATGAGTGTTTGGGATTCGGAATTTCAGTACCCCGGTTTCTACCGGGATATTGGACCTGCATAAAAAATCGAACAAAACACAGAATTCATTCAGAGCCTTATAACTTTGTTCATTATTATATTTACCTGATTAAAAACTACTGCAAATAGTGGATGCTTAACCGAAAGCATTTCAACTTAGTTCCCAATGCATAAAAATCATCAGAAAGTAACGGCGGCCGGTCTGCTTATAGCGCTTGGCATTATTTATGGCGATATAGGTACGTCGCCTTTATACGTTTTAAACGCGATCATAAAAGATAAAACAATTACCGATCAACTCATACTTGGTGCTTTATCCTGTGTTATATGGACCCTTACCCTTCAAACTACTATAAAATATGTAATACTAACTCTTCGTGCCGATAACAAAGGTGAAGGTGGCATTTTCTCTTTGTTTGCGCTGGTAAGAAGACGCAGAAAATGGCTGGTTTATCCTGCAATGATTGGTGGTGCATCTTTATTGGCGGATGGTATGATTACGCCTCCCATATCTGTCACATCTGCTATTGAAGGATTGCGTAACATCCCATATTTCCATGCAATAGCGGACCAGACGATTGTTGCTATTGTGCTTGGTATTATTGCAGTGCTGTTTTTTGTGCAGCAATTCGGCACAGCTTCTATTGGTAAATTATTTGGCCCGGTAATGACCGTTTGGTTTATTATGCTGGCAGTTTTAGGGTTAGCACATGTATCAGATTACCTGGTCATATTTAAATCATTTAATCCGTACTATGCTATTAACCTGCTAACAGCTTATCCCAAAGGATTTTGGTTATTAGGCGGAGTTTTTCTATGTACCACGGGTGCCGAAGCATTGTATTCCGATCTTGGCCATTGTGGCAAAGACAACATTCGTATATCATGGGTATTTGTAAAAACTTGCCTCATATTAAACTACCTTGGCCAGGGCGCATGGCTCATCTCTCATTATAAAAATCATTTTATTTCGGAAGCTATTATTATCAAAGGCTTCAACCCGTTTTATGGTGTAATGCCTGAGTGGTTTATCATCATTGGTATCATCATTGCAACTACCGCTGCCATTATTGCCAGCCAGGCACTTATCAGTGGATCTTTTACATTAATAAGCGAAGCAGTACGGCTAAACCTATGGCCGAAAATGCGTATTAAATATCCTTCTGAGGCAAAAGGACAGTTATACGTGCCGGGTATAAACAATCTTTTGTTTGTGGGCTGTTTTATTATCGTATTGTATTTTCAGAAGGCTACTAACATGGAAGCCGCATACGGACTTGCCATTACCATGTGCATGATTGCTACAACTATTTTGATGGCGAATTACCTGGTACTCCATCGAACAAAACCAATCTGGATCTATGTATTCCTCGTGGTTTATTTTACGTTGGAAGGCGCATTCCTGACGGCCAATCTCGATAAATTTCCACATGGTGGTTTTGTAAGTTTATTAGCCGGCGGCGCACTGTTCATCATTATGTATGTTTGGTTCAGGGCAAGAAGGATTAAAAACCGCTATGTTGAATTTGTAAGGTTGGAAGATTATATAAGCGAGATTGGAGAACTGAGCCGCGACAGGAGTATACCGAAATACGCCACTCACCTGGTATACCTCACAAGTGCCGATAATGCAAAAGAAATTGAACACAAGATTATTTATTCGATATTAAACCGCAAGCCAAAGAGAGCTGATATCTATTGGCTGATCCATGTGCATACGATGGACGATCCCTACACAAGTCAATACAGTGTAAAACATATTGTTCCCAACGATTTAATAAGAGTTGAATTCAGGCTGGGCTTCCGCATACCACCCCGGTTGAATTTAATGTTTAGAAAAGTGGTGGAAGATCTTGTTGCAAGATCTGAAGTGAACATAACAAGCCGCTACGAAAGCCTGCAAAAAAATAACCGTGTTGGTGATTTTCAATTCGTAGTAATGGAGAAATTTTTAAGCCAGGATAACGAACTTCCCTTTATGGAAAGAATAATTATGAAACTCCATTTCTGGATTAGAAAAGTAAGTTTGTCGGAAGAACGTGGCTTTGGCCTTGATGCAAGCAATGTAGTTATCGAAAAATTTCCGTTGATCGTTTCACCGTTTTCAGGAGTTAAACTGCAAAGAATAGACGACGACGATTAAATAATAGTTGCTGCTGCCCCTATAAGTTTTTGGCGCTGCAGCAACTATTTATATTTATTCACAAGCCGTTCGATACAAATTTTTTTTAGTTAGAAAAATACTGCAAATTTCAGGCGTAAAAATATTGGAGTGCCAGGTGTATAATTCAATTCACTAATTGAGGCGGGCTCATTTATCAATCTCGATTCCGTTGCAAACTGTGCTTCATTCCATACAGCATTCAGTAAGTTTTCAGCGGCAATTCCTATTTCATAATTACGCTTTGTATAATTGATGGTCCCGTCGATTATACAATAGCCTTTCGCAATAATGCTATTGTCTTCGTTAGCAGGCCGGCTTCTGATATACCGGTAAGTTAAACTACCGTTCAAACCTTCTTTTACCTTGTAAAATATTCCACCAGTGCTGGTTGCCGTTGGTGACAGCGGAATGTAATTTTCGCCCTTCATTAAACCCTGTGCCCTGGGTTTTGTAAGATTTACATTCAGATTTGCAAAAAGCTTACTGCTAAACTGGTATCGTGCAATTAAATCAATTCCGGTGCGGTTTGTTTTGCCCGATGGTTCAATATTTCCATCATCACCAACATAAACAAATTCCTGGTTAAGGTGTAAATAAAAAGCTGCAATATTGATCAACAATTTATTTGTTGGCTTTAGTATAAAACCGATATCACCACCGTATGCAGCCGGTAAAATTTCTTTTCCATTATTGGCCGTTACTACCCTGGTGTCATTGCTATGAAAACCTTTTCCAGCTTTTACATACAATTGTATTGTTTGATTAAGCGTGTACTGAATATTTAATTTCGGGCTGACGGTATATTTACCCTGCGCAGCATTTTGTTGTGTTGTTAGTCTATCCAAATAATTAAAATGCAAATAATCTAAACGCAAGCCTCCATCAATAAACCATTTACCAATACTTGCCTGTTGTTGCATATAAGCGTATAGGTTGGCTTCATCAATATCGCCCAATTTTACATAATCAATAAACCGCCTTTTTACTACATGCGCCAGTTTGCTGTTGGTTGTTGCATCGTATCGTAAACCAGCACCATAATTCGATTGCAATGACCAGTTTTTAAAATAATGTTTCTGATGAAATGTTGACATATAACCATAGAGATTTCTTGCTTCCGCCTGGTTTATTTCGTCGCCATTTACAGCATCATTTGCAAAAAAAGTAAAATTGGAATACAGGTTAAAAATGTAACGGATGAAGTATGCCTGGTTTTCCCAGCTGCTGCCATTACTAAACTGTCTCGACAAAATAATATTCGAATTGTGTCTTTCAGTATTACCTCCTTCACTCGGATCAATCGAACCAAAGCGACCTATCAACCCGCTTTTAACTGCACGATCGGGAATCTGCCCCGATGCATCCCATTTACTTTTAAAAGAAGAGAGTGAAGCGGTTAATTGAGTGCTGTTATTCAATGCCAAATTGTATTTACCAAATACATTAAACCGGTTAAAGTTTTGCTTATGGATGGTTGGTCCGTCTGTATAATTAAATTCACCAGCAACGTAAGCACTTTGTTTATCCTTGTTCTTCTTTAGCAGGTCAATCATGGCAAGCGTACGAAAGGTATTAAAGCGGCCTGCTTCAACCTGCACGGTACTTTTTTCAATATTATTATATGTACCAAATGAAACATAGCCTGCCGTATTCAGGTTGCCATGCGATGCATAATATGGGCCTGTTCCAAAATCGATCTTGTTGATTGTTTCCGGAATAATAAAATGCGCATCAGCATACCCCTGGCCATGTGCATGCGATACCATGTTTACCGGCATGCCATCCATACTAACCTGTATGTCGGTCCCATGATCGCAATCGAAACCACGCAGAAAAATTTGTTCGGCTTTGCCCCCACCTGCATGCTGCGCAATAAACAAACCGGGCACTAAACGCAATAGCTCCTGCGTATTACGAACTGGTTTCAAATCAAGATCAATTTTAGCAAGCGTACTAAAACGGGTAAAGTTGCTGGTTTGCAAAACCACCACATCTTTCAGATCGATTGTTGCTGATTTTAATTCAATTTTCAAAGGCGTATTTCCGCTAACAGTTATGCTATCGGTTTTATACCCGATACATGAAACAAGCAGGTTAATTTGGCTATAAATAACTTTTAAATTAAAGTTTCCATACTGATCTGACAGTGTATTAGCTGTCGCATTTTCAACCACCGTAATATTTACGTTTTCGAGTGGTTGCCGGCTTAGAGCATCTACCACTTTTCCGGTAATATTTATTTGGGCGAAAGCTGATGATTCAATTAAAAGAAATGAGCTAATTATAAAGAGAACTTTGTAAAAAAGTTTCATTGAATGTAAGTTTTGTGTGTACGATAAAATTGTAAACCGTATGCTGAACAAGCATTATACACCGGTTTAATACTATACCAAACAGCATTTATTTGTTCGGGATAAATAGTTTTAAAACAACAGCGTTGCAA
>JBKJNG010000077.1:0-2801 GCA_046596065.1 Phnomibacter sp.
AGCCAAACGATGGCTTTGCCATTTAGGGTGCCGCCACCTGGCTGTATACCGGCCAATTGCAGGTTATTGGTGCGTATATTCTCAAGGCCGGAGATGTTTTCTGCATTGGACACATATGCCAGCAACAGTGGTCTGCCACCGTTGGTTACGCCGTATTGTTCCAGTTTCATGGTGGCTGGTGTGGCCCTGGCCAGTGCCTCGTAATATTGAACGATTTTATAATGCGGGGTGAATTTAGATCCGATTTCGTAACCCAAAAAATCTTTAGGGCCTGGAATGGATTGGGAAATGGAACAGCGTGCGGAAAGAACGAATAACAGGACGATGCTTACATACTTCATAGATAAACGTTTGTTCATAGCGAAAATAGGGAGGATAGTTTTATGGCGTTTTAGTACCATGAAACCAACAATAAAAAGAATTGTTTGCAGTTAGCATAATTTGGTTGCGATTTATAAGACGTGTTTACGGGAGAAATCAGCCGCGTAATAACTTGCAAAATCTTTATCAAACTGCTGTCAATAGCCAAAATAACCATTTTAAAAAGGCAAATAAAACTGTATTGCCGGCTTCACCGAACATTGTAAAGCAACCGCGGTTTAACACCTTTCGTATATATTTTTAACAGCGAGGTAGTGCGTAACCCTGTTGATATTGATTATCAGCAGCCATTCAATCCATTTATAAAAAATTAGCTTTACGTAATAGAAACCGTACCGATGAAAACAAGCCTCCTGTATATTTTGCTCATCACAGCGGTTTTGTATGCAGGCGTTTCGTGCCAGAAAGAATTAAGCGGCGACCCAGTTGGCAATGCAGCAGGAACACTTGATGCTAATATTGACGGCGGCTGTTTACCAATGGGAATTTATGGTTCTTATCTAACGAACGGCAATCTTTCTGCTCTTAATTATATAGAGGCACCGGTAACTATTACAAAGCCCGGTGCCTATGTTATTTATACTGATACCATCAATGGTTTTTACTTTAAAGCCAATGGCAGTTTTTCAACAACAGGCAGTTATAAAATAAAACTGAATGCTACAGGAAAGCCAATCACTGCGGGCCAATTTGATTTCAGTATATTTTTTGGAATGACCACATGCAGAACAACTGTAACTGTAAGAAGTGATACCAGCACAAATGGTCCTGCAGAATTTACCTTTGCCGGAGCACCGGGTAAATGTTCACTGGCCATCCTGTCGGGCGATTTTATAAAAGGCAAATTGTTTGACAATTCCAGTACAGTTACCGTTATAATAAATGTAACCCGAACAGGCACCTACACGCTATCGACCACCAGCATTAATGGCTACAGATTTACAGGTTATGGTACTATAAATGCCATCGGGCCTCAAACCATTACTTTAATTGCTTCCGGAACGCCCATAGACTCAGGCACAGATAATTTCTCATTTAACAGCAATATTCCTTCCTGCAGTTTTCCTGTTGAAGTGTTAGCAACTGCAATTAACAACGATCATTTTCCACTAACAGCAAACAGCGTTTGGAATTATGATGATTTATTAAACCCCGGAGATACCATTAACCGAACCATTGTCGATTCGGTGCTAATTGGAAACGTTAAGTACAAACAAATGAACGAGCAACACAAAACGGGCGCTCCGCTTGAATATTTCTACCGCAAAAGCGGCAATGATTACTTTGAATATACATCGGTAGATAATTACACATCCGCACTATCTTATGTTCCTTCTGTAAATGATGCCATTCTTTTTTTGAAAGAAAATTTATCAACCGGCGACACCTGGAAAACCATTGAATACAACGGCATTTCTGTTGCCACCGGAAAACCTATGATGCTGCAATATGTATTTAGCTGTGCCGATGCCGATGCTAATTTGTACATAAATGGCATTACTTACCAGCACGTGTACAACGTGATCATGCAGGCATTCACAAGGCCTGATGCGGCTGTGCCGTACGCATCCACCAGAGAAATAAATAACTTTTTTTATGTAAAGGGGATCGGCCTTATTTACACTAAAAAGACCAACGAGTTCTTTAATCGGATTGAATTTAAAATAAGAAACTGGCAGGTGAAATAGGGAATGGTGAAAAGTGAAAATGTGAAAAGTGAAAACTCGGAACTCACCAATTACGATTCGCCACTTACTTACCCTTAACTACTTTTTACTCACCACTCACCACTCATCACTTACTACTCGCTACTTACTACTCACTACTTACTACTCACTACTAACCTCCTGCCATTTACGCAAAATATTTTTTTATTGCGGCATAACAAGCTATTTATGTAAAATGATAGCTATTTCGTTGTTTAAAAAACTGCACGCAGAGGGCTTTATTTCCGATGTTTCTTTTGAAAAAGTACAGGCAGAATCTACCAACGGGTTATTGTCGGTGCAATGGGAATTAAAAACCATTTTATACCTGGGTGTACTATTGCTAAGTGGCGGTCTTGGCATTCTTGTTTATAAAAACATTGACACCATTGGCCACCAGGCAATCCTCGCATTTATAGCCTTAATATCAGCCGGATGTTTTTATTATTGCACCAAAACAAAACTCCCTTTTGGCTGGGGTAAAATAGCAGCTCACAATGCGTTATCTGATTATGTATTGTTACTGGGCTGCCTAACTTTTATAAGTTTTATCGCCTACCTGCAATACCAGTACAATGTATTTGGCAACCGCTACGGACTCGCCACATTTATACCCACTGTCGTATTGTTTCTTGTTGCGTACTACTTCGACCATCTTGGCATATTAACTATGGCAATTACCAGTTTTGCCGCGTGGATGGGACTTACTGTTAC
>JBKJNG010000193.1:0-6719 GCA_046596065.1 Phnomibacter sp.
CTGGGGGGAAGTGGGACCCTATCAAGGTTTTATCCAGGTGAGCGAAGCTTATTTTGCAATCAATACCATTAGCCTGGTTATTCCTAAAGCCGCCATCAGCAATTCGTTGCTGGAAAAATTAAGGTAATTACTTCATTGACGAAGGCTGTGGTCATTCAAACCGGTATCCCCGTAAGAAATCTTTTACTTCCATTCTTTTTTTTCCTTCCAGTTGTAAATCTGTAACACTTACATAACCATCTGCACAGGCAAATTGTAAAAATTGTTTTCCATCTGTTTCAAATTCGCCGGCAGCAATGGTAGGTACTTTATTTACTTTTTCTACTTTATATACTTTTAATTTCTTTCCATTTAAAAAAGTAAAAGCAGTAGGGTAGGGAGAAAGGCCCCTCACAAGATTAAATACCTGTGCTGTTGTATTTGTAAAATTGATTTGACAGGTTTCGGTAAATATTTTGGGTGCATGATGGATTTCTGATTTTTGATTTATGATTTCAGATTGTGGAGTCTCTGCAAAATTTCCAGTTACCATGCCTTTTACCGTTTTTACCAACAATTGTGCACCAATTTCTTTCATCTTATCATGCACCGTTCCGGCAGTATCATTTTCCTCAATTGTAAAACTTTCCTGCAATAAAATATCGCCGGTATCTATTTCCTGCTGCAGTTTAAAAGTGGTTACACCGGTTTCTTTTTCTCCATTAATCACCGCCCAGTTAATGGGTGCAGCGCCACGGTATTGCGGCAATAGAGATCCATGCAGGTTTACAGTGCCCATCGGCGGCATATTCCAAACCAGCTCTGGCAACATTCTAAAGGCCACTACAATTTGCAGGTCTGCCTTTAATAAGTTCAGTTCTTCTAAAAATTCAGGGTTCTTTAATTTTTCCGGTTGCAGCACATGCAGGTTGTTTTCCACAGCATATTTTTTCACATCACTTTGTTGCAGTTGCATACCCCGCCCGCCGGGTTTGTCGGGGGCAGTTATCACACCTACAATATTACATCCTGCTTTTACCAGTGCATCTAAGGATGCTACAGCAAATTCGGGTGTGCCCATAAAAATAATTCGCAGCGATTGATATTTTTCCATTGCTGCGAAGGTAAATAATTGTTTGCCTCGGGAGTAAATGCAACTCAGTATGTTGTTTTAATATCATTTAAATAATACACATCATTTTTATCATCACTTCCTTTGTACCGACTAAAGCTGTATAAATTATATTTTGCCGCTGGCAGAAAAATATTCTCCAACTCAGCTTCTTTTTTATCATCAATAAAAACTACCAAAGCATTTCCTTTTCGCTGAATGCTTATTTTATGGTTGTTCTTAGCCATATAAAAATCGGGAAGCATGATGCGTTTTTTTGCAATAATTCTTTCCCCTTGATCATAAGAATAAACTTCGAGTGTTCCGCCCCCATTCCAGTAAGGGTCAAACCAAATCATTACCCTGTTAAAATTGCCCACATAGCTATCGTACAAACTCCAGTACTTACTTAAACTGTCTTCCATTTTATAGCGTTCAGCAGCATTATCATAAGGTATAGCGGAAAATGTTACTGTAAATAATCCGCTGCTGTAAGGGATTTCCTTTTCCCAACCTACATCAAACGACAGCGAAAAATTATTACTGATTTCTTTATTGTACTGACGGGGAAACCAATAGCCTTGCTTATTTAGTGCCAGCCAGTTTTTATTTTCAAATGGCTGAACAGAAATATTTTTCATTCCCTCCCAGCCATTTGGGAAAGTGCCGATTGCCGTATTATCAAAATTTATTACTGTTGCTGTATTGTTTGATTGCTGTGTTTTAGTTGCTGCTTTTATTTCAGCAACAGAGGCATTTATTGAATTGATGCCACCAGGTTTCTTTGGTGCTTCTCCCACCATTGCAGCAAGCACATCCATGTTAAACTTGCTGTGGAATAAATCCACGAAATTTTTCTTTGGAAGGTCGCCGTCCTGTCTTCTTACATATAATGCAATGCATTGCGGTGCATCTGTTGGTTTTGTTTTATCGAAGAAATTAAGGTTATCCACCCATACGCTATATCCATTTCCCGAGGTGGCCTGCAGTTTTTCAGGATAAAAATCGTACCCGTTTACAGCTGAAACATAAGCTGTGTCATTCAGGTTATCCTGCTTCAATGCGCTGCTGTACCAGCTAATTACTTTGTCTTTTACATTCTTATAGTTTTCCAACCGTTGCCTATCCTTTTTTATTACATCAGGCCAATAGCTCTGTTGCTGTTTTTCTGCTGCTGAAAGACCGCTGTACTTTTTTTCATCTTGAGCAAGCAGTTTTTCAAATTTTGCAATTTGTTCATTTGCCTGTTTTTCATGGTGCGCTTTATAGCTAGCAAATAATTCATGGTTGGTCATTTTTCTCCAGGGCAAATCTTTTCTTGCAGAAAAATAATAGCAGTGTTTAATTACCTGACCTGGCCTGTAGCTGCTGTAAATTATTTTGTTTCCGGCCGCATCGGTCTGCACTGTAATATTGGTAACCCTTATAGACGATTCATTAAAAGTCATATTCGCCACCTGCGCCGGCAAAGGAAATCTTTCTCCTTCCAGGTTGTTGACTGAAAAATATATCCAGCAGCCTGTTTCTCCTTCAGGCTGTAATTCATTGTATCCTTTCAGGCATTCAAAATGTTTTAGCATCAGGTAACATTCATAAGCGGTGGGACTTTTGGTGTACCAAAAAGATGCCTTATCTCCAAAAGCAATACTGTTGGTGGCATACAGGCCATCCAGCGCTACTGGCATAATGCGCTGCATTTCTTTTCTTATTGGTTCACATAATTGCCACTGATTGCCGTATCCGCCTTTTTGCCACACCCATTTGCCGGGTACTTTGTTGATATCAAGCGTGGAGCAGTTTACCTGTGCATTGCCTTTAAGAAAAATAACCACAGTAAGTATAAAAAATATTGGTATAAGTCTCTTCATAGGTTTTTATTTATAGCTTACGCTTGCTTTGCTCATATCAGATTTTACTTCAAAGGATGATTTACCCGATTTAATAGATACTTTTCCCTCAGCACCAATTAAAGTAATTTTTCCTCCTTCCAGACCCACTTTTCCTTTTACACCATAATCTTTTACTTCCCAACCATTAATCCCGGTTCCGTCTATTTCAATAGTTACACCCCCTTCAACACCAACGCCACCTACTTCAACTCCAAGTTTATCGGTAACTTTCTTTGAACCAATATCTACGCCTGCTTCTAAAGTCATGTTGGTCATTTTTCCTGTAAACAAATCTTCCGTATAAGAACCTTCAGCAAACAGGATGTCAAATTTGAAAGTGATTTTATTACAATCTGTGGATACTTCGCTGCCAGGCAATTTCATTTCCCACTTGTTGCCACAATTCAAATCATTCCAGTTGGCCAAACCCTTGTTTGTAAATGAATTTTGTTTTACGTTAATACAAGCCGTTGGATACGGAATTCCAGGTGAGTAGCTCGGTATTTCATAACTCACAGATTGCAATGCATACAAATATTGAAGCTTTGAATTACTTGCATAATATTCATAGTATTCTTTGTTCATAAATTGCTTTCCTGCGTACACCAGTTCGTTCGTCATTTTTCGTTTATGGTCTATATAGGCCGAATAGAATTTTTGAAACATTGTGTTAGCCGGTTGCATGTAATTGTCATAAGCTTCTTTGTAAGCATTGCAGGCTTCGGCATCCGTAAACTTTTTTCCCAAAGCATCTTGTTGAAATCTTTTTGCCAAATGCACTTTCACAATCGTATCCAGTTCATCCTGCATTTTGCTGTTTTTTTCTGTAAGCTGCCTTGCTTCTTTCATAAAGGCTTCTTCTTTTTTTACAAACTCCTCACTTAGTAATTGGTAAAAACTATTCCAGCTTTGGTTGGTATTGTTATTGGCTGCAAAGGCATACCTAGGTTTTCCTGATTGTTGCTTTGCAAAATTGATAGCTGCTTTCGCATCGGCTTCCCCTTTTTTATCAGACTCTTTTTTAAGCCGTTCTGTTTTTATCTCCAATTCCTTGATACTGCTTTGTAAATTTTTATAAAAGGTTTCCCATTCTAATGTGCTATTCATTGCTGCCTCATAACTCCGGGGAAGGGTTGGAAAATTAAATCTTGATAAACCCAATGCATCTGCAGGAAGTTTTTTCTTATGGTCGGAGGCAGTTAGTTTTCCGCCCATTTTCCGCAGCAGGCTTGCTTTTTCGGCACTGTAACTTTCTCCTATACTTTGTTTCAATTCTTCAATGGCACCGGGCCGGTCGCCGGTTGCTTCTTTCACCACCGCCTTTACATAATGCGCCTGCGCTGCATTACCCGGAAAAAAGCGAATGCAACTGTCAGCATATTTTTCTGCCTTTGTAAATTCCCCCAATCCCATCCATGCAACTGAAAGATTGCTCATTACTACCGGGCTTTTAGCAAACTTTCTATTTAGATAATGTAGGATTGGAATGGCTCCCTGCTCTACACCATGGTTGGTAAGTAAGGCAGCATAATTATTTAAGTTATTAGCATCGCCTGCATCTTCGCTGCATACTTTGCCCATTACGTAAATACTTTGCTGTGTAAGATTGGCGAGATAGCAACTGATGGCACCATTACCCATGGCGGCAGTAGAAGGATATTTTACTTTCAGTTTGGCATAAATCTTTTCTGCCTGCGAAACTGCTGCAGGGTTCATTTCTTTTTTTACCGCTTCAAAAACCGCTGTACAATAAGTTTTTATTTCAGCATCGTTTAAATCTCTTTTTAAAACGGCATCAATTCTTGCAGCATCTCTTACCGGAACAATGCGATCTTTATTTTCTTTAAAGTCTGTAATTTTCTTTTCAGTGATGCCGCCTGTGGCCATTACCTGTTTTTTTATTTCGCCTGCCTGCTTTACTGCTACTGTTTGCATCCTTATTTTTGCTTCTTTATTTTCGGCACTGTTTAGTTTTAATGCCTGTAGTTCGGTCATCACCGTTTGCATTTGTCCGGGATCAGTCATCATTTTTTGCATCAGTACTACCGCTTTCTTTACTTTCTCTTCATCCATTGGTTTTTGCGCACATGCGAACTGAATGCAGAAGAGCATGAGCAATAAAAGGAAGTTATACTTTTTCATATTGTGCTTTTATTTTTGATGGGTATGTTAAGTGCTGATTTTTTTACCTGTATATAATAATATTGGGAAACGACTGCCTGACTTGGTCGGCTCCTGCTTGTGTAACATTGGTTGTTTGAATAAATAACTTTTGCAAAGCAGGTAATTGCTGAATGACTGTAGTGAGGCGTGGGATATCAGCGTCGCCCAACGCACAATAAGAAAGATTGAGTTCACGAAGTAGTTTTAATGTTACCAACTGCTCGATGCCATTGATGGTAATACCGGTTGCTCTTGAGAGTGTAAGTATTTTTAAATTGATAAGCCTTGCAAGTTGCGCCATTCCTGCATCTGAAATGCCGGCAAAATCTACAGCCTGTAAATTCAAAATTTCAAGCGTTGTTGCATTACTCAATCCCTGCAAACCATAATTGGTTAGTGGTATGGGAAATCCCTGGTCTATCGATTGTACATGTTTAATGGCTTTTAATGTGCCAATATTAATTGCAGCAGCATCATTAAATTTTGTTTGACCAATAAATAACATTTGCAGATTGGGCAATTCTCTTAAATAGAACAAACTGTCGCCCAATGTTTGTAAATGATTTTGTGATGCTGTATTGAATCCGGTGAAATTGATGGCTGTTTGAGATTGATATGTTTGAATGGAACTATTGGAAACATCCGGTCCACGCAAGGCACGGTACCAGTTGTAAGAACGCTCCAGTGGTGATACCTGTGCGGCCTCTGTTGCTTTGGGTATTACCTCAAGGCTTTTCCAGAACGACTGAAGTTGTTTGTTTGTTTCTCTATCAGTAAACGTAATGACTGCATTACAACTATTTCCATCCTGGTATATTCGAAGTGTTTTTATAAATATTCCACCGTTTGCTTCTCCTTCAAACGCTCCCTCCATCATTTGATATCCATTTATCTTGCTGGTATTTCTTCTATTCACTTCGCCTGCAAAATATCCCTCTATATTTTTTTGAGGCGTGTTCCATAGCTGCATAAAACTTTCATCAATATTGTTACCTGTTTTGTATGGGGAGTAAATGATAACGGAAATCTTTCTTTCCTGGTTGTACAGCAGTATCCGATCTGCTTCATAAGCGGTTTCGTAGGAATCAGGAATTACATAATTAAACTGAACATACGGTCTTTCCTGCGCAAAGCTTTTTAGCATTGTGAGTAGTAAAGCCAGACATATCATTACTTGTTTCATGATTTTGATATTTTTATTTTGTTTTAAATAAAGTATATTTCATAGAAGCGTTTTCCGCATCTTCCATATAAAGCAGGTAGCCTCCTTTTACTGCAATGAGTTGCGCTTTGTATGTGGTGGTTTTCCCTTTGTAACGGTTGCTGGCAGTAATACTCCAATCATTAACAGAAAAATTTCCATTAAAATCCTGACCTCCAAATTGTGATCCACCATTATTCATACTTGCAGTACGATACATGCTGCTGTAAGTACCATCACTGTTAAAAGAAAATTCATCGGTACTTGATACCGCACTCATGCCGGCATAGGCACCAGAGTAAGCTCAGCCTCGCCGCTGGGCGTCGATGCCCGGGTTGGTGGTGCGGAACGCGTAGCGGTTGAGGATGTGCCCCAC